>CACZNZ010000490.1 GCA_902782625.1 uncultured Lachnospiraceae bacterium
ATAAGAGGATCATTGGAGTACGGAGGATAGGAACAATGGCTGGATTGCAGGATTTTAACGGCCGTTTTTGTGAGTCAGAATATGAAAACGCCTTCATTTCCTATTTGGAGGACGAGGGCTGGCAATACCTGCCCGGAGGCAGTATCCCCCGTGATTCACGCCGTGAGGTGCTTTACGAGGATGATATGGAGCAGTTTCTGTCCAAGCTGAACTCTGACCTGTTTGGAGAAGAAATCAAACAGATTATGGATACCGTGCGCCTTGCCGGAGCTGAGACTGACTTTGCCACCCTGCATAAGGTATACAACTGGATGATTAATGGCATTCAGTTCGTTCCCCATAGCGGTCTGCCCCGTATGATTCCTCTGATTGATTTTGAGAAGGCTACAAATAATATCTTCCGTGTGGTCAATCAGTTCACAGTGGAATATACCAACAACGGTAAGACAGAAAACCGGAGGCCGGATGTCCTGCTTTTTGTCAACGGTATGCCACTGTGCGTGATTGAACTGAAAAATCCTGCTGACGCAAATGCCAAAGTTTTTGATGCCTGGGAACAGATTACAATCCGCTATTGGCGTGACATCCCTCATCTCCTCCACTACTGTCCGCTTGCCTGTATTTCGGATGGCGTTAAGACAAGACTGGGCACCGTCCGTACACCATATGAACATTTTTATGCCTGGAGACGTGTGAACGACGGAGATCCTATCTCATCTCTGCCGTTTGAAGAGACTCAGGCAATGATCAAAGGGGTTTACAGCCCGGAACGGTTTCTGGAAATATTCCGGGATTATATCTATTTCCAGGATAGTGAATATGACAGTGATGAACGTGAAATCATATGTCGGTATCCGCAATTCTTTGCATCAAGATTGTTGAAACAGAGCATCATTCGTTCTGTCGTGACACAGAGCGGAAAAGGCGGTACTTATTTTGGCGCTACCGGATGTGGAAAGACCTATACCATGGCATTCCTCGCCCGGCAGCTCGCCCTGCGGTGTGAGGATGTGCCGGAGATTGGATCTCCCACGATTATCATGATCGTCGACCGCGATGACCTGCAAAAGCAGGGAGCAAAGCTTTTTACCAAGAGCACGGAATTCCTGAATCTTGGCGAAGTGAAGGTTGTAAAGAATCGCAAAGAGCTACGGGAAGAACTTGGTGCACGTGAAAGCGGCGGCTTCTATATCTGTACCATTCAGAAGTTTGTTGACCGGGAAGATGATAAAATCGGTCTGATCAATGAACGGCAGAATATTATCTGCTTTTCCGACGAAGCTCATCGCACGCAGCTTGAGCATTCGAAGAAGATAAAGTTCAGCAAAGATGCTGATGAAAATATGAAGGCCATGGTTTCCAAGCCTTATGCCAAGGTTCTGAGAGAAGCCTTTCCGCATGCTACCTTTGTCGGGTTTACAGGTACTCCTATAGCAGAAACCTATCAGACCTTCGGTGATGAGATAGACCGGTATACGATGGATCAGGCTGTCGCTGACGGACTGACGGTATCTATCAAATATCATCCCAGGATTACAAAGGTTCTTCTGGATCAGGAGAAGGTTAAGCAGATAGAGGCTTATTATAAGCTATGTGCGGATGAAGGCGCTACGAAGGAGGATATTGAAGCCAGTAAAAAGGCCATGAGTTCCATGGAAATAATCCTTGGGGAGCCTTCGCGTCTGGAACGTCTTGCTACGGATATACATGATCATTATGTGGCGTCTTGTGCGAACGATCCGGAACGTATTCAAAAGGCTATGATTGTCTGCTCAAGCAGGCCCATAGCATATGACCTTCTCACCAAGTTCCAGGACAAATATCCGGAATGGTTTATAGAGAAGAAATCCCCCGATGGCATTCCGGTTTCGGAAGAGGAACTTCGGGATCTGTCTCCTATGCCGTTTATGGCCATGGTGGCAAGTGTCGGGAAGAATGACAAACCGGAAATGTACAACTATCTGGGTGGTGTTCAGAACGATAAGAGATCTGATAAGCTTGATGCTGCTTTTAAGCAGGAAAAATCCAACTTTTCTATCGCCATCGTTGTGGACATGTGGATTACAGGATTTGATGTCCCATGTCTCACATATATGTACAACGATAAGCCGTTGCAAATGCAGATGCTCATCCAGACCATTAGCCGGGTCAATCGGAAATATCCAGGTAAAGAATTCGGCATGATCGTGGATTACATAGGCATCCGTGATAATATGCGTGAAGCAGTCAAAGTGTATGGCGGTGACAACTCTGTTGCCCCCAC
>CACZNZ010000491.1 GCA_902782625.1 uncultured Lachnospiraceae bacterium
CACTTCATCCTGTTATTAGTGCGGTAAACCTCTTGAAGGAGGAGACGCCGGAGGTACTGGAGAAACTTGAGATCCGAATTATTGGAAATAATCCAAGAGATCTTCAGGACCGAGTTTTGAATTACTATCTAGATGACTGCGTACACTTCTTTAGTGGTGTTGATTATTACACTTCTCTGGAACGAATGGAAGCATCTGATTGGTTAATACATATTGATGCCTATTTCTGGGAGCTTCCAACTGGCGGATCCATCTTTTTCGCTGGAAAGCTTGCGGATTATATGGGAGCAGGAAAACCGATTCTGGCAATTACAGGAAAGGGATCTCCAGCTTGGAAAATAGTCAGCAGATATGGGGGAGCCTGTTTTGAAGCGCAGGACACCAGAGATCTTGCGGATATGCTTGTTAAAATAAGTGAGGGTTATACTCCGGACATTGATCAGGAGTATCGTGCTTCTTATTCTGCACGAAATGTAGCGGCACTCTTTGACAGGAGGGTTTCAGGCCTGGTCAGCCGTGAATTTAAAATGAAGCGCAAGATATGGCCGAAAGAATACGGCTCACAGGAGAATAAACTTCTGACTGTTTGTGTGCCTGCTTACAATGTGGAAAAGTATCTCGACCGGTGTCTGTACACCCTGATTGATCATGACATGGCTCCTTATATGGAAGTTCTTGTTATTGATGACGGGTCAGCAGATCATACCGCACAGATCGGGCATGAATACGAGCGGAGATATCCTGGAGTTGTCAGAGTAATATCAAAAGAGAATGGGGGACATGGCTCAACAATAAATACAGCTGTTCAGGAAGCGAAAGGGCTGTATTTCCGCACAGTTGATGGGGATGACTGGGTAGACAGTTACCAGCTGTCAGATTTGTTGCACAGTATTCTTGATGGGAAGATCACATCGGATGTTGTATCTTCCAACTATCATGAGATCAATATCGAAACAGCTCAGACGACTCCTATCATGCAGGGGGGAGATATCGCGTTTGGAAAGGAATATACATTTGGAGAACTTGATCCCGATGAGACTTATCTCACGTTGGCAAGTATGCAGATTCGAACGGAAATTCTTCGTAAAATGCATATAAAGCTGCAGGAACATACATATTATGTTGATGTTGAGCTGATTCTTTTCCCGATTCCGTATATTAATACGATGGTATTTACAAAACATTTCATTTATAAATATGCAAGAGGGAATGCAGAGCAGAGTGTTGCGATACCGAATATGGTGAAACGCTATGATCATCATTACAGAGTGATGAAAAGGGTGCTTTTGTATCGCTCCAAACGTGAGATGTCTAAAGAGCAGGCGGCATATTATGATGCGATTTTGAAACGTCTTCTCTGTACGCATTATTTTCTGGCACTGGCTTATGATGATGACAAAGAGAGAGGATGTCAAAGAGCAGAACAGTTTGACAGGGAATTGAAACATATACGACCCGATCTTGCAGAGTGGGCCGGAGGGAAACTGATTGTTCTGAGGGCGGCACGCCAGTGCGGTTTTGATCCGAAACGAATGGATCATTCGCTCCTTCTTCTGGCAAAAAAGTCCGGAGAGAAAGCCCTGGGAGACCTGAATCGTGCCGGGAAAGCTGTACTCACATCTGATATAACAAAAAAGATGATATATAATCCGGTAGCTATTTCTGTCGCACAAAGTGATTTCTTTATGCATGGGAAAGGAAAAGCACTGAAGGATAAAGTGAACAAGATGTTTGGATATTGATTGTTCCGGCAGGATCAGGCGGGAAAGGAGAGCATTTGTGGAATATATTATAGTAGGTGCCGGTCTGTCCGGCTGCGTCATAGCTGAGCAGCTTGCCGAAAATCCGGACAATCATATTTTGTTGATCGATAAGAAAAAGCATATCGGGGGAACCTGTTTTGACTTTTATAATGATGATGGCATTCTTGTACATAAATATGGGCCGCACATCTTTAATACAGCGGACCGGGAGGTTTGGGATTATGTAAACCGGTTTACAGAATTTTATGAATATTATCACAGGGTTCTCGGATATGTCGATGGAGAGCTGGTGCCGATTCCATTTAACTTGAAATCGATCCGTAAACTGTTTCCCGAAGAGATGGCTGCCAGACTTACAGAGAAACTGCTTGAAAAATATGGGTATAATACAAAAGTACCTATCTTGGAACTGGACAGACAAGATGACGCAGATTTAAAGTGGCTTTCAGAATATGTCTATGAAAAGGTTTTTTTTCACTATACGGTGAAGCAGTGGGGGCAGAGGCCGGATGAAGTTGGCGGGAGAGCTATGGCCCGTATACCGGTCTTTGTTTCGACGGATGATCGATATTTCCAGAATGCGTATCAGGGTGTACCGAAATATGGGTATACGAAGATGATGATGGAGATGATCAGCTCTCCGAATATCAGTATTCTTCTGGGCACAGACTATCATAGTATTCTTCGCAGGATCGAGGAGGATCATACAATTCGTTTCCTGGACAGGGAGTTTAATGGAAAGGTTATATTTACAGCGTGCCTGGATGGGTTGTTTGATTATAGGCTGGGAGAACTTCCCTACAGAAGTCTCGATTTTCAGTTCCAGACTTTGGATGAAGAAAGTCATCAGCCGGTTGCCACAGTAAACTATCCTTGTAATTATGGCTTTACAAGAATAACCGAGTTCAAAAAGCTGACTTTTCAAAAACATCCTAAGACGACCATCATGAAAGAGTTCTCTCTCGCTTATGATTACAGAGATGATAAACATGACCCGCTATATCCGATTCCAAAGACCGCGAATGAAGAACTGTACAGAAGCTATCGGGAGGAAGCGCTGAAGTATAAACAGCTTGTTCTGGCAGGAAGACTTGCAGATTATAAGTATTTTACTATGGCAGAGACCATTGAGAACGCGCTGAGGATTGCAAAAGAATTAAAATCTTCCAGTTAAAACGGACTATCTGTGAGCTGAAGTAGAAATACTTCTACGATAACTGATGATATGTACTTCTTATGAGTTTGATATTATCGAGTGTGTTTTACTGATTTCGGTCGAACTGACAAACAGTTAACGAGACGGCTTTTATAGGAATATTTGTTCGGCAGACGGTCTTTTAGCAAATTCGTAGAGACTCTATATGGTAGATGGAGGAAATGAGCCTATATGAAATGGCTGATATTCGCTGCCGCTATTTCAGGTATTTTGGCGGAATGGTATGGGAAAGACTATTTAAGGAAAAATCGGTTTTTTCCTCAAAGAAGAAAAAACAATCTGATTTATTTGCTGTGCTCGATGTTTTTTGGCGTGCTGTTATTCAGATGCAGCCGCCTGACATATTATACTTTTCCTTATCATATCGTAAATCTTTTTGGCTGGTTTTTCTTAACTGCCGGAATTATTCGTCTTTTTTCTGTTATCTGGGAGCGTCTTTTTGAGAGAGAGTGGCTTGAGAAAGAATTTGATCCCAGATCTCAGATTATGTGTAGTTCAATTCGAATGGGAGTTGGACTTCTGATCTGGTTTCTTATTTTCAGCACTTTTGGGAAAGGTGATGCAATTCAGTTCCCAATTGGTGAAGGAGTATTTCTGGGTTCAGGTATAATTGCTGTAACAGGCATTCTATCCTGGATCTGGACAGATCCGCATTTTCCTGTATGGAAGAATCTGAGGATTCAGCGGATAAGCCGATATCTGTATGTTGGGTTGAATCCAGTATTTATGATTCTGTTATGCGAGACGGCTCAAGGATCAGTTTTTAGTGATTTTAATCTGAAAGCTCTCGTTGTAGATTTAATACTATGTGTATTGGGAGAGATTGTTCTTATTTGTATTGTTCCTGCACGTGGAAGAATTTTCTGTTGTGTAATTTTGCAACTGATAGCGCTCCTGATTGGGATGGTGGATCAGTTCCTGATAACAATACGGGAGATGCCATTTATGGCAAATGATATCTACAGTATTTCCACTGCAGCAACTGTAGCTGAGAGGTACAGCTATCCTCTGACAATCGGTATCCTGGAAGGAATTGTTATATTTCAGGCTCTGTGGATAGTGGCAGATTTCAGCCAGACAGAATATGTTGTTAATAAAGTATCTTCTTACCGAAACGCTGTGGGAACAGACAGCTGGAAAAAAACTTTCAGGCTGGTTTCACGATTTTTGGTATCCGGTCTCGCGTTTTGCACAATTGCTTTGTGGGTCAGCTTTATTAGTTTTCAGGAAAACTATACAGGTGAGATGAATTTATTTCGACCGGCTATCACCTATAGATCCTGCGGTTTTTTATCATCTTTTATTGTTTCATGGCAGGCGCTCCAAATTGAAAAACCTGCTGGATATTCTGTAAGACGAGTGGAAGAACTA
>CACZNZ010000492.1 GCA_902782625.1 uncultured Lachnospiraceae bacterium
ATCAGTCACAAAAATGATATAAGTTTTATTCTTTTGAAGGTCAGCGCTCGCAGCAGCTTCTTTTGCACGTACGATACCTCCATACAGACCGGCCTGCCAGCAGGTACCATATCCATCCGGGTTATGATTTCTTTCCCAATATGAAAGGTTATTTACATAGCTTTCCATATCTGCCCGGTTTGATGTCCAATTAACACCATTAACATAGTTTGCGCTATTGGCAAAATCAACCGCAGTAAAATTGATCAGATTCTGGTTTTCACCACTACCAGGATTAAGCGTTGTAATCAGGGTCTGCAGTGCGGTCTTGGCCGCATCCATACGATTACCACTGCCCATTCTGTTGCTCATACTCTGGGTACGGTCCATTATAACGATCACATTTGCTCCTATCCGGTTTACAGTATGATCCTGTTGAGCAGTGATATCAAGTCGAACCTTATAAGTACCATCCTGATTATTCGTAACTTGCTTATCTGTAATTGGTCCCTTTACGTTCTCAGGCGAAGGAGCAGGAGGTGTATATCCAGAATCTTTCTTGACATAAGATACATAGATGTCAGCCCCGTTTTCAATAGTGACAGTCTGAGCCTGATCACTGCCAGGCACATGAGCCACCATAGTCCAAGTATCATTGCCGGATGTCGTCACTTTTGTCAGGATTTCTGAGTCAAGAGCATATTCAGTGTCACCCTTTTTATAAACTGCATTACTATAGATATAGTCATCAAAAATAAGATCTAGACTCATACTGCCTGCATCGGAATCCAGGGAGGCAACATCTTCAAATTCTTTAAAAGTATCACCTTCCATATACCCCCAATGAATCTTTGCATTATCATTTCCGCTTCCCCATGCAAGCGTGTAAACAGAGAAATGATCCGCACTGAAGGTAATTGTTCCAGCATCCTTGTCAGCAGTGAAGTCAATCTTTTCTGTCTCAAGATTGTCTTTATCCAGTTCATTGGCATTAGCTTTGATATGAACCAGAGTAAGGTTATCAAAGTCTGCATCCTTGCCTACATTCAGAGTAACCTTTACTTCTCTATTGGGCTGGATTTCTGCATCTTCATTTCCTTCTTCAAAGAAAGTGATATCTACAGCAGAAATAACTTCGCCGTTCACACCGTTCATATCATCAACGATGGACTGGATAGTTTCGATATCTTTTTCATCCGTTACTTTTTCAGCCTTCATTTCAGCATTGTCCGGTAATGCTCCCGCGGGAGCCACAACCTTTGTATCTTTGGATGTACCGAATTTCTGCGCCGGATAGCTTACGGACACGGATTGCTTAACAGTGAGCAGAGCTTCTTCGGATGTTACTTTTGTACCATCTTTGAAGATTACATTACAGCGGAATAAACGGCCATTATAATTTTCATCTGTCTTAATGGTCAGTTTTTTGGCAGATCCGTACTGTTTCTTACTAAGGTCAGACCATTTCTGTCCGCCATTCTTCGACATTTGCCAATTGCAGGTTTTTACTGCACTACTGGTCTGAATGGTAAATTCAGCAAACTGACCAGCAAATACACTCACATCCTCAAGCTTTACTTCGGGTACTGCCACTTTCGGTTCAGCCTGGGTGTTCTCTTCCACCTTTTCCGCCTCTGTGGTCACTTCAGCAACTGTCGATTCAGTTGCTGGTTCAGCAGCGACCGTTTCCTCGGAAGTTGTCGCTTCACTGCTTGTTATCATTCCTTCATCATCGGCAAACGCCATAACTGTCGAAGAGAAAATCATGATGATGGAAAGCATTAATGCAAGCGTTCTTTTCAGATTTTTTACCATTTTTTCCTCCTTTTCTGCTAGTAGCTTTATCGGCAGTATCCTGAATTGATAACTGGCGATAATTTTGCGTAATACAGATGTTTAAAAACTGTATATAAATTTTATTTGATCTATGTTCAAACTATATTTTTCCTTTCATTGTTATCTTTTTCAGATGTTAAAATCTTTTACCACCTGATTAGAAAAGCATAGTTATCTTCATAGTTAAACAAATTATTATAAATCGTTCTTAGAGTGGAACACTCTGCGAAAAAAGGCCCACAAACCCATAATCTTAGGTATTAATGATACACTGAAAATTAACAAATGTCAATTGTATTCATTTGTTGTTATTATACTACATTCAAGGAT
>CACZNZ010000493.1 GCA_902782625.1 uncultured Lachnospiraceae bacterium
AAACCTTGACGATATCCGCAAGACAACACTGACAACGGCCAATGGAGCGCTTGTCACACTCGGCGATGTAGCTGTGATCAGTATGTCAGCAAAGGATCCCGATACCTTAAGCCGGTATAACGGGGAAACCAATGTCACCGTTAGTGTCACAAAAAAACAGAGCGGGTCTACCGTGCGGGTATGTAATAATGTAAGAAAAACATTAAGACGGCTTGAGAAAACAGATCCCGGTGTAATTTTTGATATCAGTTACGATGCGGGAGACAGTATTACGGATGCGCTCAAATCTGTTGCGGAGACGTTGATCATCGGTGTTATTCTTGCCATGGTCGTACTTTTTATCTTCTTCGGAGACTGGAGAGCCAGCCTGATCGTCGGAAGTTCCATGCCACTGTCTGTGTTTGCAACCCTGATACTCATGTATCTGTTCGGGTTCAATCTCAATATTATTACGACTGGTGCCTTGGTTATCGCTATCGGTATGATCGTGGATAACTCCATTGTCGTCCTGGAAAGCTGTTTCAGGTTACGGGAGACGACATCAGACAGGAAAGAGGCAGCCATCAAAGGAACCGGCACCGTGGCCATGAGTATCGTGGCTTCTACGCTTACGACCTGTGTCGTGTATCTGCCGTTATCACTGATTTCAGGTATGGCAGGGCAGATGTTCAGTCAGCTTGGACTGATTATCGTTTTTGCCATGATTTCTTCTTTGCTGATGGCTCTTTGCATTGTGCCCCTTCTATATGTTAGGGTCGATCCTACAGAGAAGAAAAATAATGCAGCCAACCGCATTTTGTACAAAATCAGAGGATTCTACAGCAGCATTTTAAGAAAACTCCTCTACAGGAAAAAAACAACGATGGCTGTAAGTGTGCTGCTGCTGATTGTTTCCTTTGGCCTGGCCTCCACGCTCAGTTTTGAACTGATTCCGACTACCTATGACGGAAGTATTATCGTCACGACATCTTTCCGGTCCGGTACCAAACTTGATACAATGGGTAAACGGATGGAAGAACTTGAAAAAATGGTATCGGAAGATAAAAACTTTAATAATTACAATCTCACGATCACACAGAATACGGCTACCCTGACGGCCTATGCATCGGATCAGTGCAAACGGTCGAGTGAAAAGGCGGTGGAAGTGTATATGAAGAGATTGTCGAATATGACAGATGTGGACATTTTTGTCCAGCCTACCGGAGGAGGAAGCGAGATGACCGGTAATTATTCCTCCGACTCCGTCGATATCGTGCTCGAGAGCGATGATGTCGCCCATCTGTCAGCTGCCTGTGAAAAGGTGGAAAATATGATGCGAAAAGTACCAGGTGTACTGCATGTGCGCTCGGATGCCGCAGCGGCCAGATCTACGGCCCATGTGGTGATAGATCCCCTCAAGGCAGCAAATGCTGGACTTGCACCGGCGCAGATCGCTGGCGACCTGTATCAGACGCTGACCGGCATGACAGCCGGAAGCATAGAACTTGATGGAGATGAGTATGATATTATTTTACGGTATCCGGAAGGAGTCTATCAGGATCAGAACGGTCTGATGGATAAGGTACTGACCGGCGCGACTGGGACGCAGACAGTACTGTCCGATATTGCCCGAATGGAACTGACACAGGAACCACAGATGATCTCGAAAAGTGACGGAAGGTATCAGCAGACGATTTCTGCTACGGTCACTGCTTCGAGCAAAAGCAAGGCTTCTAAAACCATACAGGATAAAGCAGGCAAGATGCATTTTCCGAAAGACACAGGCCTTTCTTCTTCTTTTAGAGATGATATCCGCTCGGAGAACCTCACTGCGATTTTCCGGGCAATCATGGCAGGTATCTTTCTGGTCTTCCTGGTGATGGCTATGCAGTTTGAATCTTCAAGATTCTCCCTGATGGTCATGACCTGTATTCCGTTTTCGCTGATCGGATCCTTCCTTCTGCTGTTTTTGTGCAGGAGCAGCATGAATATGGTATCCATGATGGGATTCCTGATGTTGATCGGAATTGTGGTTAACAACGGTATCCTTTTAGTAGATACTATTAATCAGGAAAGAGAACACAGAAATCTGGAAGAAGCTCTCATCCTGTCAGGATCCATCCGTATGCGACCAATTTTCATGACAACATTGACGACGATCCTTGCGATGGTACCGATGGCATTTTTCAGTGACAACAAGATGATGAGCGGTATGGCATTTGTCATTATCGGAGGCCTGATAGCTTCAACTCTTTTATGCTTGCTGATGATGCCGACTTTCTACCTGATTCTTTCCAAAAAATCAGATCTGAAAATCGAACGATATAAACATGAAGCGTAAAGGTACACCCTCTTTACCGGATGGCAGAGCCCCGGTAAGGAGGGTTTTCTATGTCGAAAAAAATTTTGGAAAAAATTTTAAAATCTTTCTTGACAAGCTTGTCATAAGGTGCTATCTTACGAATGACGATATTAGCACTCGGATTGATTGAGTGCTAATAACCCAAAAACAGGAAGAGAAAAGGAGGTTGTCATGGAGCTTGATGAACGGAAAATGAAAATATTAAAAGCGATTATCTCTACTTATCTGAGAACCGGAGAGCCGGTCGGGAGCAGGACCATCGCCAAAGATACAGATCTTCATCTGAGCTCAGCAACAATTCGTAATGAGATGGCAGATCTCGAGGAGATGGGATATATCCTGCAGCCTCATACTTCTGCCGGCAGAATTCCTTCGGATATGGGGTATCGTTATTATGTGAATTCTCTGATGGAAGAGAATGAAGAACTGAACGACCGTGATCAGGAAAGAGAGCGTGAACATCAGCAACTGCTTAGAAAGATGGATAAGATGGAGGAGGTCCTTCGGACGGTAGCTGACGGACTTGCCGCCAACACCAACTATGCATCGCTGATCACGACACCGCAGATCAGTGCTTCAAAGCTGAAATTTATTCAGCTTTCCATGGTGGATTCCAGAAGGCTTCTTGTGGTGATCGTTGTCGGTAGCGACACGGTAAAGAATATGATCATGCAGGTAGATGATCCGCTGGGGAATGAAGAAATCCTCAAGATGAATATCCTGCTCAATTCTTTTCTGCAGGGACTGACCCTTTCGGATATCAACCTTGAACTGGTTCACACGATCCGCGCCCAGGCCGGCATGCATGCCAATATTTTAGAAGGCATCTTCAACGGTATCGTGGAAGCAATTCATGAGGCAGATGATCTGGAGATTTACACAAGCGGAGCGACAAACATGCTGAAGTATCCGGAACTTGTGGATCCCGAGAGGACCACGGCACTTCTTGATACTCTGGTAGATAAGAAGAAGCTGGTCAAGCTTGTGGATGATACGGTCAAACAGGAAGAAAAACATGGTATCCAGGTATATATCGGTAATGAAAACGAAGTACAGTCCTTAAAAGACTGCAGTATCGTCACGGCGACCTATCAGCTTAAAGAAGGCGGAACCGGTACAGTGGGTATCATCGGTCCAAAGAGAATGGACTATCGGAAAGTGGTGAATACTCTCCAGAAACTCAC
>CACZNZ010000494.1 GCA_902782625.1 uncultured Lachnospiraceae bacterium
CGGGATGATGCTTCGAATTATATCCCTGCATTTTTCGGAAGGACATTTCTACTTCTCGGACAAGAGGAACAAAGAGAAATATCCCAGAGGATTCTGGAGCTTTCCGTAAGTAAGCACAGAGATACGGTAAAAATCATTGCAGAGACCGTAAGCATCATCATCCGGACAATGAACCGGAGACTCAAAGAAGAGACATCGATCAAAGATTTCCTGATCAGGGAACGAAAAGATTTTCTGGGAATCCTGTGCCGCTGTATGGCCTCTTACAAACCGGATGTTGCGATGGAAGCATTTTATCTTGTAGGTAATGAATTGTTTGCCGATATGCCGGACAGTGATGCGTGGGACGATGAAAGCTTTTGCGGAATGCTTCGGAAAACGCTGGTTTATATGAGTCAGACCCCTGCTTTCCATGATAAAGTATATATGCTGCCGGTGCTTTCCTATATCGAAAAATGCCTGGATTTCAGGATGAAGGACAGGAACGAAAAGGAAATGCAGCCAAAGATTGCTGTCTTTTCCGGAAGCTTTGATCCCTTCTCCATGGGGCATAAGGCTGTGGTAAAAGAGGCGACCGATATGGGGTTCAGGGTCTTTTTAAACGTATATAATTTCAGCTGGTCCAAGAACACACAACCTCTGATGATCAGGAGAAAGATGGCGTCCATCTCCATTGCCGACATTGAAAATGCGTACCTGCTGCCGGAGGATGTCGTAGTGAATGCCAACCGGCCGGAAGACCTGGCAGGGTTAAAGAAACTCTTTGAGGGGAGCGAGGTTTATATTATCGCAGGAAGTGATGTGGCCGGAGTGCACGATGCTTATCTGGCTGATCCGAAACCGGATTCAATCCATCATTTTCCTCATATCATCTATTCCAGAAATGAAGCCCATGGGTTTCATGACAGAAAGCAGAGCAGACGGATGATCTCCGGAGATATCATTTATCTCAGACTGCCTGCATACTATGACAATATGACGGCCCAGATTAAGAAGAATATCCGGGAAGGCCGTGAGATCGAGAATATGGTAGATGACCAGGTGGCACAGATGATCCATGACTGGAACCTGTATTCCGACACGGAAATCTATAAGAACATGGTTCAGGTAAAACCTGTTCAGATACAATGGACTGATGAGAAGCATGGAAACAGGAAGACTGTGACGATCACCTGGGAAGGAAATGCCCGGCCGGATGCAAGAGGAATCTGTCATGAGGTCGACAGTACCAATCTCTACCGGGAATGTGGGGATATGAATCTTGCCGCCGGACTTCGTAAGATTCTTTCCGGTAAAATAATCCGGATTGATATCATTGAGCAGCTGCCGGACGGCTGCCAGGATGACTGTATGCAGATTCTCAATGAGATTCTCGGAAAAGCCCAGGAAAACGACTGCTCCTATGCCATTGCATTTGATGTGGATAAGAGCAGGAACCTTCTGGAAAGATTTGGGTTCGTCCCATATGGAGAGAGGACACTGTACCTGGATCTGAAAAGGCCGATGGCCATGTTTTACGATGCAGCTTCTTTCCTCAAATCACCCTATGCAGAAGATGAGAGGATCAAGATGGCGCTTGCCGTCGGAAGGGCGCGGCTTTACAGTACGCTGACAAAGCTTTACCCGGGCAATCTGGTGCTGCATTTTGATTCGGAGATTCTAGGTTACAAGCTCGTTAATCTGGTACGTAAATACAATGACATCCCGAAACAGGACGGCTGGGGAGAGCCTTTGGGCAATAAGCTGTGTGTTCCTTTCGGGAAAATATTTAAAGGGACAAGAATCCCCAATACCATCACCAAGGTCCTGAATGCAGAAAAAACCTACACACCGGATCTTTCTTCTTTTGAAATCCGTGAACTTCCGGATTACCCTTCTTTGCGTACACAGATCCGGATTATCCGTTCTTTTGACAAGCCGGTGATCCTGGTAGATGATCTGTACCATAAAGGATACCGCATGGAGAAAATGGAGGAGTTGCTTGGACTGGAAGAGGTAGAAGTCAGCAATGTGATCGTGGCAGTGATGTCGGGCAGAGGAAGAGATCTGGCATGTTCTAAAGGCATGGATGTGGAAGCGGCTTTTATGATTCCTAATCTGAATATATGGTTGCTGGAGTCTGATATGTATCCGTTCATTGGTGGAGATGGAATCTTTGATGAGACGGATGGAGAGCTTGGTAAAAATGCACTGCCATCGATCAATTCTCTGCTCCCTTATCAGATGCCATCATTTCTTAGTGGAGCCTCTCTAGAGGCTATCAGTGAATTGTCGAAAGTCTGTCTCGAAAACAGCCGGGATATCTTTGTGGCGTTAGAGGAAATTTACCGTGACAGGCATCACAGGATGCTTACCTTTGAGAGAATCAAAGAGGTCCTTACAGAAGCCAGATATCCTCAGGGGATAGATTTAAGCGAAAGATCCAGGATGAGACCGGTCTCGGAGATTCTTGCCAAAGAACTTCAGCGGCTTGACAGACTGATCAGCGTTATCGGGAGACCATATGACGGTAGATAGGAGTACAATGATGGATTATATCATGATTGACCGCTTGACGGTGTTTGCCAATCACGGTGTTTATGAAGAAGAAAATAAGCTGGGTCAGAAGTTTGAGATTTCTGCAAAATTATACCTTGATACGGAAAAAGCCGGTTATTCAGACGAGCTTACAGACTCCGTCAATTACGGAGAGGTCTGTCGGGAGATTGCGCGGTATATGGAAGAAAACACTTTCCACCTGATTGAAGCCTGCGCACAGGGACTGGCTGACTGGCTGCTCATGCGTTTTTCAAAGCTATACGGAGTGATGATCAGGGTGCATAAGCCCTGGGCGCCGATTAAAATGCCTGTGGAGACCGTCGGAATATCCATAGAAAGATTTTGGCATACAGCCTATATCGCGCTTGGATCGAACCTCGGTCAAAGCAAAGATATTTTAGACGGAGCAGTTGCCATGATAGAACAACTGTATGGAAGTCATGTGGAAAAAGTGTCAGAGTATCTTTGCACCAAACCCTATGGCAAGACAGACCAGCCCGAATTTCTGAATGCCTGCCTTGTCATGAAGACACTTCTTTCACCCCGGGAACTGCTGAACAGCCTGCATCAGATCGAAAATCATTTTGGAAGAACAAGAGAGGAACACTGGGGCCCGCGGACACTCGATCTGGATATCATTTTCTATGATGATGCAGTGATCGAAGACGACGACCTGTGCATTCCCCATGTGGACATGCATAACAGACAGTTCGTCTTAGAACCACTTGCACAGATTGCGCCTTATAAAAGGCATCCACTCTATAAAAAAACCGTGGCAGAGATGCTCCATGCACTGGATGTCTGATTTTTTTCAGGAAAGTGCTAAAATGTCTATGGAATATTTCCATGAAAGATGCTATAATTCAATTAATTATAAGCATTTCGGACAAAACGGAAGAAAGGAGGCCTTTCATGGCTGGTAATAAAAAAGATTTAGAATTACAAATCGAGCAAATCGTAAGAAGACTTCTTTCAGAGAAAATGGAATTTGGTAATGTAGCAAGACCGAAACCAACAAAGGCTTCCACTTCTACACCAGCATCCTGGATGAAAGAAAAGACACCAAAACCATCCGGAGCAACACAGGGAGCATGGGATGCTACCGATACACCAGGAGGAGTATCTTCCTATGCAAAGAAGAGATGGTCTCCCGATCAGATGGCAGCAGTGATCACAGAAGTGTACAACCGTATTGAATTCGGCAATAAGCCGGTTCCGTACCCGGATAAGATTTCCGCATCCACTCCTGCATCCAATCCAATCAAAAAAGCAGCTCCGAAGACGAGCGCATCCACACAGGCATCCTGGAAAGGCGAGCAGGGAGAACGCAAAGTATCTGCTTCCACACAGGCATCCTGGAAGAAATTCTAAGTCACGAATTCATTTAAGAATAACAGACCAGCCAGCGATCATAAGCTGGCTGGTTTTCTTTTTCCCCCGTTTGTGTTATGATGATACCAAGGTCAAAAAGTCAATCAGCACGATGTGCTTGCACAATCGTGCTGGATTGACCTTTTGACCTGCCCCGACATGAGGAAGGAGCCATGCGAAGCATGAGCGGAATCCGAATGGCGGGAGGAAATATTATGAGGAAGGAAACAAACAAATGAAAATACGAAAGATAAAAACAACTGCTTTTGTCTGTGCTGCTGCAGTCACCATGGCTCTTGCCGGCTGTGGCCAGTCTGTGGGGAAAGTCAATGTAGAAGAAGTGAAAAATGAAGCATGTGACATTTCCTATCAGGGAAGGCAGATCAGTGGCACCTATACAGGGGAGACGGTCGATGGTAAGAAAGAAGGTCAGGGAACCTTTGTAGGCAGTGACAGTGAACATCGCTTCCAGTATGACGGAGAATGGAAGAAAGATGAGATTGCCGGGAAGGGTTCTTTATGGGATGACCAGCATGTCATGCATTTTCTGGACAAGGATCGCACCGGAACCTATGACGGAGAGGTCAATTACGGGGAAGCAAGCGGAGACGGGACGTTTAGTGCCGTCAATGATGATAATGTAAGCTATACTTATTCTGGAAGTTTTGAGAACGGTATCTTTGAAGGAAAAGGAAAACTGACCTATGATGCAGAAGACTACTTTGTCCAGAAAGGAACGTTCAAAGACGGCGAATTTGACCCGGATGACAAAGAGATGCTCATCGCATTAGGGACCGGCAGCACGATGCCGTATCAGATGACAGAGCAGACGGGCAAATTTATTGACGAACATCCGGAACTGTTCCCGGCGGCGTCTGAAGATGGCTGCAAAGATTATATGAAGGATGCAGATGATCAATTGTGGGAAGAACCGGTACTCTATCAGGAGAACCTCGTAAAAATCACGGGAAGAAAAATCGGGCAGGTATGGAATGATACTTACTGGAATCATGAAGTGACGACGATCCTAACATGGGATGAAGATACCGGGAAGACACACTATGTGATATTCCCTGAAAAAAGGGAAGATCTCAAAGAGGGTGATGCTGTCACATACTGTGCGCTTCCGGTGGCAAAGAGTAAGTACAAGGGCAAGACCGGCGGAACCCATGACTGTCTTGTCATGTACGGCAGTTTCCTGTCTGCGGCAGGAGAGACGGATCAGTGATTTCTGGGATTGAAGCAATAGAAGACAGCATTGGTACCGTCTGCAAGTACAGCCTCATATCCGGCAAAGGCCTCTTCAAAGAGCTCTTCTTCCGGAAGGCGCTCGTAAGAGATGACATGTTTGACAGAGACAAGACCTTCCTGACCTGAGAGCAGGAACTGGATTTCGTCATCGTCATCATAATAGGAAAAACGGGCGGAATCAAAGGTGAACCAGACATCCGTATACCGGATCGTTCCCATGATGCCGCGATAATTGCGAAGCAGAGTTAAGAATTCAGATGTTTTTGTCATTGGAGTTCTCCTTGTGAATTTGATTCATGGTATCATCATACCATATTCAATGCCTGATTTGTCATAGAATTTTAGAAAGCTGAGGATAATCAGATGTATGAATTTTCATTGTTGAAAAGCCTGTATCACGAATTAGATCCCTTTACGATGAAAGAAGCCACAGAGGTTAAGGAAAAGGATAAAACCTTTCGTACTCTGGAGGTTTCCTTCGAAGAGGCGCCGGAAGTGACAGCCATCACGGCAGAAGAGAGAAAACTGCCTTATCTGGTCCGTTACTATCTCTATCTTCATCGGGATGGGGAAAGGGAACTGACCGAACTGAAGGAGCGGACCGCGCAGGAAGTGGTTTATGCATTTTATCGGAAATATTTCCCGGGATATTTAAAAGAAGGACTGCCTGAGAAACTTGATGACAGAAATGTCCTTGATTGTTTTGAAGTCTTTAAGATGCCTTCCTACCGTCCCGACTATGCTTTTCCGGGTCTGGTCAGACTGGAAGATATGCGTGCAGGTAAAGTGAAGTTTGATAAGCCTCAGTTTGCCTTTCCGGGCCTGGAGCTGATCACCAACCGTAAGCCAAGGGATCCGGATAAGCCGTCAATCTCAGACTATGACGGATATGAAAGCTTTGACGGGGACAAGAAAAAGGCAAATCAGAAGCTGGAATTACTGAAAAGGCGTTTTGCTTCTCAGGTCAAAGAGCTTAACGGCGGAGCTCTTCCGGAGAATTTTGAGTCCGAAGCTTTTTCAGATGATGATAATGAGGAGTAAAAATGCATCGGCTGACATCTAAACTGATCGTATATAATAATTTGGGAGAAAACAGCATCCTGGTCAGTCTTTCGGATATTTTCAGGGTTTTTGAGAGTTGTCATTACCGGGAAGATGAGCTGACAGCACAGATATACAGACAGGTGAAAGCACTGCTTGATCTGTCTACCACCTATGGATTTGATGAGAATCTCTGGCATAACTATCTTACATATGTTCTGATCACCAATGAGAATTCTTTCAGCCTGACCTGTGAAAAAGTCGGAGCAAGTAAGGACGGTACGATCAATCATTTTATAAAAAATGATGTGAAGGTATTCAGGGAACTGTTTCACTATGATTTCCGGCAGATCGAAGAGGTGCTGGGTATCGATTGTTTCAGCACACTTGAGAACTACAAAGCGGTTCTTAAACCTGAAAGAATGTATAATAAAAATGTGAGCATGAGAGTGAGGACACTCTCCGCAAAGCTTGCCAGTGCACCTGATATCGACAGCTTTTTTGAACATCTGGTAGATTTTTACCGGGATTACGGTGTCGGCATGCTCGGGCTTAATAAAGCTTTCCGTCTTCAGCCTGACGGGCAGAGTTTCCGGCTGCTTCCGATCAATAACCTTGATAAGGTGGTTCTTGACGATCTGACAGGGTACGAGATTCAGAAGAAAAAACTCATCGATAATACCGAGAGCTTTGTCCGGGGAGAAAAAGCGAACAATGTCCTGCTGTACGGAGATGCAGGTACAGGAAAATCCACGAGTATCAAAGCCATCCTCAACCAGTATTATGAGCAGGGACTGCGCATGATTGAAATCTACAAACATGAGTTTGTCCATCTTTCCACTGTGATCAGCAGGGTCAAAAACCGAAATTACCGGTTTATTATCTTTATGGATGATCTTTCGTTTGAAGAGTTTGAGATTGAGTATAAATACCTGAAAGCCGTGATTGAAGGAGGCATGGAAACCAAGCCTGACAATGTGCTTATTTATGCAACTTCGAATCGGCGCCATCTGATCCGGGAAACATGGAATGACAGGGGAGACAGAGATGATGAACTGCACAGAACCGATACGATGCAGGAAAAACTCTCGCTGGTTGCAAGATTTGGTATTACGATTAATTACGGAAGGCCGAACCAGAAGGAGTATTATGAGATCGTAAAGAACCTGGCCAAGAAGGAGCCGTCGATTAACCTTTCTGAAAAAGAACTTTTAGAAAGGGCTCACAGATGGGAACTTTCCCACGGAGGCCTTTCCGGAAGGACCGCACAACAGTTTATTAATGATCTTGCAGGAAAATCATTTTGAAAATCCGTATAAAAAGGAGGAAGCCCATATGTTAGACATATGGGCTCCAAATATGAAAAAAATCTTTAGCCACAAGAAATAGAGGGATTTCTTTGTCGCCGCATTAACTATATCTATAAAATGTGTACTATTTGTGAGTATTTTATGAACAAAATATTAAATAATAGACAATTGTACGATGCAAATGCTAATTAATACGGATGTTTCAATAATTAATAGTGGAGGTGCATAATTATGGGAGTTGTAATCGGTCGGCTTGACGGGCAGGTTGCAAAGATTTTTCTTGGTGATAACCTGACAAAATCTACCACGGATTATGATGAAATGTTAAAGGATGAGAATCTGTCTCCTGAAGAAAGAGAGAGAATACTTGCGGCCAGAAAGAAAAAGGAAGAGGATGAGATTATTCTCTGAGGAGGCAAGGATGAAGATTTCAGTTGCATTGGCATATTATAATGGAGGCACTTATATCAGAGAACAGGTTGCTTCAATTCTTTCCGAGCTTCAGGAGGAGGATGAACTGCTCATCTCTGTTGACAGCTGTGAAGACGGCTCCAAGAAGATTCTAAAGGAGCTTTCGCTGGAAGACCGATACGGGAGAGTGCGTGTGATCCGTGGCCCGGGTTTCGGTGTGGTAAAAAATTTTGAGAATGCTATCAGAAAATGTAAAGGGGATATCATTTTCCTTTCGGATCAGGATGATATCTGGCTTCCCGGGAAGAGAAAATCTGTCCTCGCAGCCTTTGAGGACGGAAAGGTTATGGCAGTTGTACACGATGCCATGCTTGTTGACCAGAATGGGGAGCAGATCGGAAAGAAAACGATGTTTTCGTTAAGACACAGCAGACCGGGGAAGATCAAGAACTTTATAAAAAACAGCTATGTGGGATGCTGTATGGCTTTTCGCCGGGAACTTATCCCTGTGATTATGCCGATTCCAAAGAAAATGTACATGCATGATTTCTGGATCGGGATGGCAGCGGAAAGCATCGGGCGGTCAGTCATGTTAAATAATGTATTGCTTCTCTATCGTAGACACGACGAGAATGTTACAGATCTGCAGCATGGCAGTATCCGTTTTATGATCAGGAAAAGGATGCGGATCCTTAATTGCATGATTCTGCTCCGTTTCAGAGTAAGGCAATATAAAAAGAGCAGGAATAATAAAGGAAAGGAAAGGGTACAAGTGTGAATATCTTATCAAAAAAGATGCTGATCATGTTATCTTTTGTCATTCCTCTTGGCGTGATGGTGGGATGTATGATTGCTTACCAGATTCAGCCTTTTGGCACATATTCCCTGGTGATCATCGACGGACTCCATCAGTATATGCCGTTTTATTCTGTGTTATATGACAAATTAAAAAGCGGCGGCAGCCTGTTTTATACTTTCCGTGCAGGTTCCGGGATGAATTTTCTTTCCCTGATGGCTTATTATCTATCAAGTCCCCTCAACCTGATCATTCTCTTATTCAAAAAGAGCCAGCTGAATGCGGCTGTCAGCATTCTGATCGGACTGAAAATTTCTCTGAGTGGACTGAATGCGGGAATCTATTTTGCTTCAAAAACCAAAAAGCCGGATCTGATCATTTTGGCAGCATCTGCAGCCTACGCGCTTAATAGTTATATGATTGGTTATTGCTGGAATGTCATGTGGCTTGATGCCATTATGGTTCTTCCACTGATCATTTTTGGCATAGAGAGACTGGTCGAAAAAGGGGAAGGCTTTATATATTGCCTTAGTCTGTTTTATGCACTGTACTGTAATTATTATATCGGGTTTATGATCTGTATATTTGCAGTAATCTGGTATTTAACCTATCAGTATAAAGAGGCAGAACAGTTTTTCCTTGGGGGAATCAGATTTGCGTGGAATTCTCTGTTGGCAGGAGGCATGGCTGCGATCATGCTGGTGCCGGCTTATCTGGGAATCAAACAGACAGCTTCCGGGCAG
>CACZNZ010000495.1 GCA_902782625.1 uncultured Lachnospiraceae bacterium
AGTGTCTTTGATTAATATGGATTTCATTGTAATCATTCTCCTCTATCTGTAATCAGCAGATACATCTGTATAATCCCTTTTGCCATCAATATAATCGGCATAGGCGATTTCCGGATTTTTCCCATGAAACACTACACACAAGCCACACATATCACAATCCGATATACATACATATTTTTTTCTAATGTATTCTGCACGTTCTTCCTTCGTGGAATCAGATATCTCTGGTGGTCTCATCATTATCCCTCCTGTTCCTTTGACAGGTTTCTGTACTAGAATGTAACGGTTTCCGGTTCCTTTGTAAATGAACTGAACGTAGCGGTCGCATTTTTAAGATAAAACACTTCTGTATTCCCATCATCTACAGAGTACATCTGCTGCAAGGCCGGGTATGCATCCAGCATAGACTGTCTTGCCTCTCTGCGATCATCTTCTACCAGCTCTCCTGCTACGCGAAGCCACTCACCATTTTTAAAGGCACAGAGTTCCACCTTAGGGTTGGCATGAATCTGCTTTGAAACCTGCTTCACTTTTCCGGTCTGGATGTAAAGCTTCTCTTCGAAAATGTGTGCTGTGCCAAAGGGTCTGACTCTTGGCTGATCTCCTTCCACGGTTGCCAGATAATAAGTGCCTGCATCCTTCAAAAAATCTACTACTCTTTTCATCCAATCTCCTTTCCGGGTCCTTGCTCTTTCATTCACCTTCAAGAAAAGTCCCAAGAACTATATGTGGTTCTTGAGACTTGATATTTACCAAAGATCGATTTCTCCGGTCTTTTTGCCTTTTACCCAGTAAGCCTTGTTCTCTCCCGGCTTCACATAGACTTCATCCGCACCTGAAGGGATGCGTTTCAGAATTTCTTGCGCTGTGATTGTGCCGCCGAGCAGGGATTCAATATAAATCACAGTTTCTTTCTTCTTTGTCGTTGCATCCTTCACAACTTTTTTCTTTGTATCTTTTGCAACTTTCTTAGCTACAGCTTTTGCAGCATCTTTCTTCGGCTCCTCTTTCTTATCCGGTACCACATCTTTAATAACTTCGGCAGCAGCCAGAGCCAGAGCCTTCTCTGCTATATGCTCCGGAATCTTGATCTTCCCGCCTTCATATCTTCCCTGCATCATGGCTGAGATACCAAGAAGGGCTGCAAACTGTCCTTTTGTTAACTTTTTATCTTCTCTGATTTTAATTAATTCTTTATGTGTCATTTGTATCTCCTTCCTTCTCAGAAATATACAGCTCCTTACACAAGTTTATTGTAATCCTGTCTGTATCTTCCTGTCAATCTGAAACAGGTCTCTGAAAACTTAGTTGTTAGTAATCCACTCTTTTATTTCTTCATCAGAAGCACCCGTTAAATCTCTTTCGTTCTTTATGGTGGCACCGGCTGCCAGCTTCCTGATATGTGTCATACTCCCTGAAATACCACTTCCTCCTGATGTACAAAATGGTATTACCTTCTTTCCTTTAAGTTTTGTCATTGAAAGGAAAGTACGTATCACACCTGGTTCCTTACCATGCCAGATCGGATAACCTAAATACACAGTATCATATTGCTTTATATTTTTTATCACTGTGGCTATTGCCGGTTTCGCATTATTATTCTGCTCTCTGTTCGCTCTGCAATCATTATTATAATTCAAATCTGCCGACGTATAAGCTTTCTTAGGTACCAGCCTTATACTATCGGCTCCCGTAACTTTGGCCAGCTTCCCTGCTATAGATCTGGTGTGCCCTGTGGCAGAAAAATAAATGATAAGTGCTTTCTTTTTCCCACTCGTTACCGTTATCGTACACTTATACTTCTTTTTCCCACTTTTCGCGGTAATCGTAGTCATTCCGGGTTTCTTTGCGGTTATCTTTCCCTTCTTTACGGTTGCAACTGCTTTTTTCGAGGACGACCATTTTACTTTTTTTGCATTCTTCAGTTTCAAAGTAAATGTCTGCCCTTTCCTCATTAACACCTGCTTTGCCGAAAGCTGCGGCGAAGCTGCCTGCACCTCCGTGTGTGTTATAGATAACATCGTCCCCATGACCATCAAAAGCACACCTACCATATATAAAATTTTTTTCATAGCAGATTGCTCCTTTCCTGCAATGATCACTCCTGTGCAAAAGTGCCAAAGGCGGCGATTGCCTCATCTATGGTCATTTTACCCGTTCCTACCTGATAAGCTGCCTGCCTTAACTGTATGACCGCATCGTCTGTCAAACCGAATTCTTCCGGCGAAAGAATCCTGGATTCCGGAACGCTTCCAAATGCTGCATACATACTGTTAAAAGACAAGTCTTTCGTTGGTGACATAAGCCCCTTGTTCTTTGCCATCTCGTTCAGTTCCTGTGGTGTGACCAGGAAACGCATAAATTCGTTGGCCATGTCAAGATCCGGGCTTTCTTTGTTTACAGAAAACTGCAGATTCGGCATGTCAAGGAAGTTAGCTCCTCCGTCTGACATAGGAACCGGTACAAAAGTGTATGTAAATGGATTGGCGATAAAAGCTTCGGAACGGCTCTCCCGTTTCTTTGTTCCAGATACAGCATCTCCAGAGCAGAGCATCATAGGTACATCTCCTTCAAAAAAGCGAAGGATCACAGCATCATAATTATCTTCAATCTTCGCACACTCGTCAAGATTCACACATCCATCCTTCATGAACTGCTCCATTTTCTCCAGTGTAGGGCGCATATATTCGCCGGCAGAAGGTTCAAGCGCGTTAAATTTTTTGACAGCCTCCGCATCTTTTGCCACAGTTTCACAGAAGAATGGATAAGCCGTCAGTGTGAAGAGAGAAGTTGTCTCCTCCTTAGAGAAACCCATCATCGGATTGTCATAGCCTTTATCACGAAACGCCTGACACACATCCACCAATTCCTTATAGGTAGTAGGAACTTTCAGACCTTCTTTTTCAAAAAGACTGTTGTTCACAAGCATTCCGTAAGTGTTAGAGAAAACCGGAACCATCGGTAACGATCCATCTTTTGTATTCAGGATTATATTTTTGCGAATACAGTCCAGATTCAACCCCAGTGCAGGATCAGCCAAATCTTCGGCATGATCGATAGAAGACTGATATTGCTCGCGGCCATACATCCAGGAGTAATTGACATAGATGTCAGGGGCATCGTTTCCGTCGAGGACCATGCCAATCATGTTGTTATAATCATCAACTTTCGTAAACACCAATTCCACATTGGGGTAATATTCATTAAATCTGTCAAATTCAGCTTCCAGTGCCTCAAAATTGTCGTAACCGCCAGCTACGGAGATATGGCCGTCGGCCGACTTATCCAGAGACGGTTGGAATCCTTCTTCCGTCGTTGCTTTCTGCTTTTCCTGACCGCACGCAGCCAGTCCCAGAATCATCAATCCCGCTAAACACAAACACATCAACTTTTTCATCATTGTCCTCCTCCATCTTTAATTCTTCGAATCTCTTTCACAACTAGTTTTACATCGACAGGTTTCGCAATATGTCCATTCATTCCTGCATCCAGACATTCCGTAACATTTTCAGAAAATGCATCTGCAGTCATCGCAATAATCGGGATGGAGGATGCCCATGGATCCTCTAAACTCCGGATCGCTCTGGTTGCGTCCAGACCGTTCATCTCCGGCATCTGTATATCCATAAAGATCAGTTCATAACTGCCTTCTTTGGCCTCACGCATCATATCCACACAGATGCGTCCGTTTTCTGCGCGGTCGGTAGTGATCCCGTACATGGCAAGTATTGC
>CACZNZ010000496.1 GCA_902782625.1 uncultured Lachnospiraceae bacterium
TGCATGAACTATATCGCAGTTCGCGGTCATGGAGACCCGAATCAGGAAGACGGCGAGTATAAGCAGGCAATAGGTCTTCTGTATGGCATTGCCTTTACGATCAAGATGAGTAAAAAAGGTGATCATCAGATCGATGGGTATTTCGATTATGTCGTACCGCCGCTGGAAGGTTTCTGGTGGCAGGAAGGAGTGATCGGAATCGACTATGCACACAAAGAGGACTTCAACTGGATATCTGTTATCCGCTTGCCGGACTTTGTTTCAAAGGCCGACTTCGACTGGGCTATAGAAGAAGCAACAATGAAAAAGAAACAGGATTTCTCAAAGGTTGAATTTCTTAATTATGATGAAGGATTATGCGTTCAATGCATGCATATAGGCTCCTATGATGATGAACCTGCTACTGTTGCATTGATGCATGAATACATGGAAGCGCAGGGATATGATCTGGATATCACGGATCAGCGCTTACATCATGAAATATATCTGAGTGATGCAAGAAAAGTCGCTCCGGAAAAGCTGAAAACTGTGATCCGCCATCCAATAAAGAAGCGATAAAGCGAGAATCAGCAATACATAAACCAGAAGGAAGGGAAAACGATGAAGCTGAAGAATGTACTGATCGTTGTTAAAGATATTGAAAGATCACGGAAATTCTATCATGACCTGTTTGGCCTCAGGATGATCCTTGACAACGATGGGAATATGATCCTGACAGAAGGCCTGGTGCTTCAGGAAGAAAAGTACTGGAAAGATTTTATCGGGAAAGAAATCATTCCGGAAAACAATTCATGCGAGCTCTATTTTGAGGAACCAGATATTGAAGGATTCATAGAAAAACTTGAAAAATACTATCCGGATGTGAAATACGTGAATAAGCTTATGACTCATAGCTGGGGACAGAAGGTCATACGTTTCTACGATCCGGACGGGAACCTGATCGAAGTGGGAACACCGGTGTAATGATGTAAAAAAGGGGGCCTGAGAATGGCACAATATACTACTACGGTAAAAGGAAGTATCGCTGAATTAAGAAGATTTATCGAACACAATAAATCACAGCTGGGTTTCACTATATCAACTGAAGATGAAACAGAAGGAACAGTTGAAGGCATAAAGTATTATGTAGCAGGCTATGAGAGATATGCTTATATTGGCGGGAACAGAGTGAGTCTGAACGTCACCATGATGGAATTCAGCGAAGGGGTTCGGATAGTAGCGATATCACTGGGCGGCAGTCAGGGAGCTTTTGTAAAAATCAACCACTGGAGTGAGGACAACTTCCTCAATGCATTTGTCAGCATCGTTGAGGATTATAAAAAGAAAAAGGGAGAGGTTTAGGTACTGACCGCTTCTGTTTGCAATGACGCCGAAACAACAAATGGAGTGTATTGAGAAGAATTATAGTGCTGGAAGTGTTGAAATTCCAGCACTTTTTGATTGTTGAAAAAATGATAGCTTTGGTCTATATTTAAATTGTATTAATATACGAACAATAATTTCAGGAAGGATGCGCGCCATGCTGCATGGCACTGCCGGAGAAATGAAGGAGGAGGGATCATCATGAGAACAAAAAGAATGTTGCTTCCTGTACTTGTGGCCGTTATGATGATGCTTGCCATGATGCCGATGACTGCAGGGACGGTCTTTGCAGAGGCTAGTACAGATGCAGTTTACACACCACTGGATATCAGCAGCGGATTCAACAAGGATGGTATACTGGAGGCGGGTGGAAATGTCGAAAGCATCGATAGCTGTTCAGAAAACGGCTATGGATTCTACGCACTGAATGAAACATCCGGGTCACTGCCTCTGGATCGGATGATCTGGACATCCACAGGTCATTATTACAAATTAGGAGACTATGCATCGAAAAACGTATGTGTACTCACTGAGGAAAACTATGATAATGCACTTACACTTGCTTTTGCTGAAGACAGCCGGAGTCACTATTCCAGTCTTGCTTTCATCGTGACCGGAGGAAACAACGGGGGTGCTGCTGAAGCGAAAATCAATATGATCGATCCGGCCTCAAGTAATACTAAGACTGCTGTACTTACGATCGCTGTCCCGGACTGGAACACTGATCTCGGCTCCGGTGCCGGCGCGGTTTACAGATGCGGACGAGTCAGCACAGCAGACTATAGTAATATCGACAAAAGAGCACATTTCGGCCTCTTTGAAGTTAAAGTAGATATTCCTGATAATGACGGATATGTAGTCACTTCAGTTGATCTGAAAGTGGACCAACTGGTGAAGGATGACTCTACAATTTGTATTTTTGCAGTATCCGGTGTGGGTGTGGACACAGAAAAATGCACGGCTGCATTTGACGCGAACGGCGGAACTGCTACGGAAAAGCTGATCAGAGTACCGAAAGGGGAAACGATAACACTGCCGGATGCTGTAAGAGATAAATACGAGCTGGAAGGCTGGTATGACGGGCAGACGAAAGTCGGAGGAGCCGGGGATTCCTATATATTAAACAAGAGTGTCACACTTCGCGCTAAGTGGACAAGGACTGCAGATTATGTGATTACATACGACAGTAATGGCGGATCAGGAACAATGGACAATGAAGTGGTAACCCTCGGAACAGAGAAACTGGAACTGCCGGAATGTGCTTTTACAAAGTATGAGAGGGCTTTCTATGCATGGTCCGTGGATAGCGGGTACTTCCAGCCGGGAGATAAGATTCCTGTAACGGATGATATTACAGTAAAGGCAGTGTGGGTCTATACGACTTTGAATATCAATCATCAGGACCATGAGAAAAACACAACACGTGTCGCCGGCAAACTGGTGCTGACCGATCCTGATACCGGCATGCAGTTTATTAAAAACCTTGAAGGAGAAACTAAGCCTTGCGGGTTGTTTAATCCTATGAACTCGGAAGTTGAGCGACTGATAGAAGATATGAAGACGGTGCTTCAATTGACAGCCGGGACTCAGGATGGCGTAGCGGATCTGAAGGAAACAGTATCCGATCCGGTGCCGACATACACAGATAGAAGAACCTATAAGTACTATCGGATGGGTGCACCTGAACTCGCTAATTATCCGGCCGCAGACTATAACGGCGACCTTTATGATAAGACAATGCTCGTGGAAGGAGAACATGGCTATGAATGGCTTATTACCGTTACGCTGGAGGGAAAATATACCAGCCATCCGACAAGCATTGAAGGAAAGACAATAAAACTCTCGGGCACATCTTTCACTTATAACGGCAAAGTGCAGAAGCCAACCATCAAAACGGTTGGAGGTATGACACTTACAGAAGGAAAGGATTACACAGCAGTCTGGTCCAATGCATCATCAAAGAATGCCGGAACCTATAGCGTTACTGTTACCGGGATCAAGAACTACAGAGGTACTGCTACAGCCAAATACACTATACGGAAGGCAGCAAATCCTTTGAATATCAAAGCTAAAACAGCTAAGGTCAAGTACAGCAGCTTAAAGAAAACAGCCAAGACACTGGTGGTCAACAAGGTCATCAGATTCAAGAAGACGGGCCAGGGTACGATGAGCTACAAACTTGTATCTGCAAAGAAAGACGGCAAGAGTTTCAAGAGCAAATTCAAGATCAACAAGACCACCGGAAA
>CACZNZ010000497.1 GCA_902782625.1 uncultured Lachnospiraceae bacterium
ACCATATAGTCTTTCAGACCGTCATGCTTCCGAGACGAGAACGTCGCCAGAAACAGGAATACTATGTCCTTGAAGGAAAACACCAAAAAGATCCGGTATCTGTAGAATTTGAAGTCAGGATTAAATCGGGTTTTGTAAAGAAAAAGACACTCGACCTTATCAAAGATGATCATGTAATTCTGCAGAAACAGCGTGATACTATGTTCTTTTTATTCCAGGCACCAAAGAACGCCTTTGAGAAATGCAAAGACGGTTCAATCCGGTTTAGGGAGGATAGAAAGACTCCCAATTATACCTATACTATCTCTTTCCACCGAGGGATAAAAAAGGCAGATCCCAAGGAACAGATTTCACCAAAAGAGTTGATTAAGCAAGGGCATGTAACAGAAGGGGTTAATGCACTGCTTCAGGAGTACGGACTCAATGTCAAGGCAGAGGAAGCATCGGTCGCTTCCGAATATATGAAAAAATGGCAGCTCGAACATCCTGATGAACCGTTGATCGAGGATGAATAGGTTTAAAATAGAAGAGGAGATTGTGCATATTATACAAAATTCCATACTTTAATTTGTGCATTTCTACTTTACAAAACAAAAAAGATGTGATATGTTCACAATGTAAAAAGATGTATGAAACAGAAAGATGGTGTTATGAATTATGGCAATTAAACTGATTGCAACAGATTTAGATGGGACATTATTAAACAGTGAACATGAGGCTCCCAAAGAATTCTTCGAGTGGGTAAAGCGCCATCCTGAGATTAAAACTGTAATCGCCAGCGGCAGACAGTATCAGGCATTGAAAAAGATGTTTGGCGGCCTGGGAGAAGATATCATTTACTGTGGAGATAACGGAGGATTTATTTTCTATCGTGATGAGATGCTCTACAGTAATCCTATTCACAAAACAGATTTATATGATGCGATAAGATATCTGGGAGATATTCCGAATACAAATCTTGTTTTCTGCGGAGCAAAGAGTGCTTACATGCAAAAAACAGATGACAAATCCATGGAATATATCCGTATGTTCTTTGAAGAACTCCGTGTTGTGGACGATCTGACAGAAGTTGTCGGGACTGACGATATCGTAAAGATGTCTATTTTTGAAAAGAATGGGAATGCAGCAAGTCTGGTGGAATGCCTTCCGAATCTCGGAAAGCATATTGAGTGCGTATTGTCTGAATCCCATTGGATCGATATCCAGTATATAACGACCAATAAAGGAAATGCGATACGTTTCCTGCAGAAGAAGTTTGACATTCTGCCGGAAGAGTGTATGGCATTTGGAGATTATCTTAATGACTACTTCATGATGAAAGCATGTCATTTCAGCTTTGCGATGGCCAATGCCCATCCAGAGATCAAAGAAATCGCCAACTTCCAGACAACGAACAACGATACGATGGGGGTTGTCTCTACACTTCGTGTCATGACAGAATAAAAAAAGCCGCACCTGGCAGGAAGAAGAGCTGCATCAGCAGATTTTCTCACCGCCTGGTGCGTTTTTTTTGTTTTATCGGTGACAGAATGGTGCTTTTTTCAGTGTCTGGAACAGATCCCAGTCATGAGCCGGAATCACGGTAGCGTTGTATTTCTTTTCAAGATATCTGACTTTCTCGATAGATTTAAAGTACTGACTCCGATCATGCAGCAGACCGGATGCCTTAGCCGGCGGACCGTAGATCTCGCAGGTATAAACTGCATCCATCGGGAAGATGTAAGTACCTTCCTGCTCAAGATGAATAACAAGCCCAAGTAGTCCTGGAGTATGCCCTGGAAGGTTGATTACTTCCACACCCGGAACGATTTCAAATTCATCTTCGACAAGAATATACTGTCTGACAGGAACTTCCAGATCCGCCTTACAGTAGCCCACATAAGTGGTTGGATCTGTGGACTGATGTACTGTTGACTGAGAGAACTCAAAATCAGCCTTTGGAACATATACATCGGCATCTTTATACAGATGGATATTACCGGTATGGTCAAAATGCATGTGGGATAAGATAACCGTATCGATATCTTTTGGTTCTATGCCACACATGGCAAGCTGTACTTCCGGCCTCTGTTCGATCGTCTGGAATAACTGGTACCCTTCCTGAAGACATTCTGGCCAATGTCCCTGCATCGCCTGAGGATGACTGCCGACATCGTAAAGAATCCATCCGTTATCATGATGGATCAGGATGTTCATGACAGGAAGACGGTAAAATGTGTGTTTGACATCCGGATGGCTTCTTGTTGCCATGGTAGAAGATGCAACCACATTATTCTTATCGGTCAGCAGGTAACCGGTATCAAGAATATAAAACTCCAACATAATATAACCCTCCATTATTAAAGACTATATGAACTACTGTCATTATATAAAAGAACATACATGCACAAATGTAAATAAACAAACATTTTAGTGGAATAATAATCATTAAAAAATATAATCAAAATTGATATTTTTTTAACAAAAACTCTTGCCAGAAAGACGAAAAAAGGTTATATTATAGATAACGTAAACTACGCTGTTTAACCAAATTTAAGGAGGATTATTATGCAGACAAAAGAAGTTGTAATCGTCAGCGCTTGTCGTACCGCGATTGGTAAATTCTGTGGAGAGTTCAAGAACATTCCTGCCAGAGATCTTGCCATTGCAGTAGGTAAAGAGGCTATCAGCCGTGCCGGAATCGAAGCGACAGATGTAGATGAGATCGTGATGGGGCAGGTTTACACCTCTATGCAGGGTTCTTTGCCGGCTCGTCAGGTTTCCATGAGAATCGGCATGAGCATCGAGTCCAATGCTGTTTCCGTCAATCAGAACTGTGCATCCGGTATGCGTGCTCTTGAGATCGCATGTGATGATATCCAGTTAGGGAAGACGGATATCGGCCTTGTTGTAGGTGTAGAGAACATGACTCAGGTTCCTTTCCTTCTGCCGAAAGGACGTCTCGGATATCGTATGGGAAGTATCCCGAACCAGGGCGGCGCTGAATTCTATGATGCATTACTGCATGATGCTCTGTATGATGAGCTTTCTGGCGGCCATATGGGCGTAACAGCAGATAATGTAGCTAAGAAATACGGCATCACCAGAGAAGAATGTGATGAACTTGCTGTTATGAGCCATGAGCGTGCATGTAAAGCAACAGAAGAGGGTAAATTCAAAGAAGAGATGATCGATATAGTGGAACATACCAGAAAAGGCGATAAGATCCACAATACTGATGAGCATAAGATCGAAGGATGCAATATGGAGACAATCTCCAAGCTTCGCCCGGTATTCGGCAAGGACGGTGTTACCACAGCAGCGAATGCTTCCGGTATCAACGATGCAGCTGCAGCAGTAGTTGTGATGTCTCTCGATAAAGCAAAAGAACTCGGAATCGAGCCGATGGCAAAGATGCTCCACATCTGCGGCAAAGGTGTTGAGGCTGAGGTTATGGGTCTTGGACCTGCAGTTGCAATTCCGAAGTGCTTAGACGCTGCAGGCGTTAAATTTGAAGACGTATATTACTGGGAGGTAAATGAGGCATTTGCAGCTCAGTTTATCGGTGTAGAGCGTAAACTGAAAGAAGACTATGGATATATTGTAGACCGCAATAAGACAAATCTGAATGGTTCCGGTATCTCCCTTGGTCATCCGGTAGGATGCTCTGCACTTCGTATTATCGTAACCATGTTATATGAGATGAAACGTCAGGATGCAAAAATCGGCTGTGCTTCCCTTTGTGTAGGCGGCGGCCCGGCTATGGCTTCCCTCTGGACAAGAGAGATCTAATATATCTATCTCCTATAGACTATTTACAGTAGTATCAGAACGGCATATCAATGTATCGATATGCCGTTCTTTTTTGAGCGATACCATATTAAACCTATTGACTTAGTAGGGAATAGGTGATATAGTAGATAAAACCTGTGAAAGTGTTGTATTTCCTATATGAGGTATCCTATGAATTCACGATTGAATGAGGCGATATATGATCGTTATATACTGCCTGTCAAGAGAAAGAAGACCGATAAGATTGGTTTGGAATTTGAGTTTCCTATCGTTAATCTTCAGAAGAAACCGGCTGATTTTTCACTGGTTCATCGTGTCACGGAATCTTTTACAGAGGACTTTTCTTTTACGGAGATCAAACGGGATGATGACGGGCAGATTTATATGGCAAGAGAGCCGGATACTGGAGATATTCTCTCCTATGACTGCAGTTACAATACCCTGGAACTTTCTTTTGGAACGGAGACAAATCTTCATACGTTGTACCGGCGGTTTCAGCAGTATTATAACTATCTTCAGGGACAGCTTGGTTCTGCTGATCATATGCTTACTGGAATGGGAATCAATCCCGGATATCGCTATAACAGGAATATTCCGGTTGTGAATGAACGTTATCGAATGCTTTACCATCATCTGTGTTCCTATAAGAATTACGGGAAGAAGCTGCTTTTTCATGATCATCCGGACTTCGGACTGTTTTCCTGTGCTTCTCAGGTACAGCTTGATGTAGATCAAAGCATTCTGGTTGAAGTTCTTAATACATTTACACAGTTGGAACCTCTGAAAGCGTTGTTGTTTGCGAATTCTCTCTGGAAAGATGATGACCATGAATATCTGTGTGCGAGAGACTTTTTCTGGAGAAACAGCATGCACGGCCTTAACCGCCATAATGTTGATATGTATGAGGTTCGGTTTGAATCTGTTGACGAAGTGATCAGGTATATCAAAAGTATGAGTATGTACTGTGTGCTTCGGGACGGAAAATATATACATTTTACACCGATTCCTTTGACAGATTACTTCGCTGCCGATAAAATTGAAGGAGAAGTATTCGACGGCACTGCCTATCAGAAAACAATGATTCATCCTCAACTGGATGATCTTCAGTATCTCCGTTCATTTAAGTTTGATGATCTGACTTTTCGGGGTACCGTAGAGTTTCGCAGTGTCTGTGAACAGCCTGTCAGTGAGATCATGGCGTCGGGCGCTTTTCATGCCGGCCTGATGAAGAATCTTCACGCGCTTACCGAGTTGCTCGTAGAGGATGAGATCATTTATCACAAAGGATATAATGCTTCAGAACTTCGTCGTATGTTTGTAAAGCCGGAGCTTCCTGGTGAATTCAGTAAAAAGAAGATCAGCAGAATGATTTTGAGTGTTCTGGAACTTGCCCGCCAGGGTCTGGAAGCCAGGGGTCAGGGAGAAGAAGTATTCCTTGCACCTTTGTATGAGAGAGCGGAGAATCTCTTAAGTCCGGCAAAAGAAATGAAACTGGGAATGGAACAAGGAAAGGATATAGATTATTATATCTGTCTGTTTGGAGAAAATGTATGATTCATATAGAAGATAAAAGAATTAGAGAACATCTTCTTGATGGTAATTTCGGCCTAGAGATGGAACGGCTTAGAGTGATGGAGGATGGATATCTGTCTCATACACCGGATCCTTTTCCTGAAGATGAGCATATTGTAAAGGATTTCTGTGAGAATCAGACCGAGATCAATACCGGGGTGCATCAGTCACCCGAGGATGTACTTTCGGAACTCAGATCCCATACCAAAAGGCTGATTCAGAAGATAAAAGAGCAATCAGATTCGGAATATCTCTGGCTGTTCTCCAATCCGCCTTATATCAGGAAGGAAGGAGATATCCCGGTAGCTGTTTTTGAAGGGACACAGAGATCTAAGACGCTCTACCGCAATTATCTGTCAGAAAAGTACGGAAGATATAAGATGACACTTTCCGGAATCCATGTCAATTATTCATTCGCGGATGACCTTCTGAAAATGGATTACCGATATGAAAAGGATCTTGAATATCGAGAGTATAAGGATCGGCTTTACCTGAATGTGGCAGCCGGACTGCTGAAATATGGTTGGATCATGGTGGCGCTTACAGCAGCCAGTCCTCTGCTTGACAGCTCCTATCTGGAGAAAGGAAGGATCGGGGAGACCGTCTTTTCAGGGATGGGTTCTGTCCGGTGCAGCGAACTTGGTTATTGGAATGAATTTGTCCCGATTCTGAATTACAGCAGCATCAAGGATTATGCAAACAGTATTCAGAGTTATGTAGAGGAGGGACTGATCAGCGCACCATCGGAATTATATTATCCGATCAGGATCAAATCCTGTGGGGAAAACAGTCTGGAGAACCTGATCAGGCTGGGAGTAAGTCACATCGAACTTCGAATGTTTGACCTTAATCCACTCGAACCTGACGGGGTAGATATCCGGGATATCCGCTTTGCACAGCTTCTGATTCTATGGCTGGCCTGTCAGAATCATCTGCCGTTTGGTACCCTGCAGCAGGTAAGTGGAATCCAGAATTATAAGAAGGCAGCGAGATACGATCTGAAGACAGTCTATATCAAACAGCCCGCCGGAGATAAAATGATGTCTGTGGCCTCTGCAGGACGCAACGTACTCCTGCAGATGGAAGACTTTTATGCAGATTTTCCGGAAGAAATCCACGAGATCATTCGCTATGAACTGGCTAAATTTGAAGAAGCCCAATACAGGTATGCCTGGATCATCAGGCGGGAATATGAAAATGGATTTGTAGAAAAAGGAATAGAACTGGCAAAGAAGAGACAGGTGATCTGATGTGTGAATTGTTTGGGCTGAATGCCCGGAAAAGGGTAAGATGTAATGACTTGCTGACAGAATTTTTCTCCCATGGGAATGAGCATCCGCATGGATGGGGACTGGCATTTTTATATCATGATGCCGTTTCCCTGGAAAAAGAACCGGTATGTTCCCTGAAAAGTACTTATCTGAAGTACCGGATGGGAGAGGAAATCTGTGCTGACCGTATGCTGGCACACATCCGTCTTGCGACGAAAGGAAGCATTGAGTATCTCAATACGCATCCCTTTGTGAAAAGAGATAATCAGGGACGATGCTGGACTCTGGAACATAACGGTACAATCTTTGAAAGTGAATTACTGCATCCTTATGTATACAGACAGAAAGGGCAGACGGACAGTGAGAGGATTCTCTTTTACATTGTGGACAGGATGAATGCAAGGCAATCCGATAATGCTTTATCTAAAGAAG
>CACZNZ010000498.1 GCA_902782625.1 uncultured Lachnospiraceae bacterium
AACGCTGAAACTGCCGCCCGCGCTGAAAGAGCTTCCCGAGGAGCCGAACAGGGACGAGGACGACCTTGCCTATGCGTACTGGCTTGGCTACATTTACCGCTGCGAATGCCTGATGCATGAAGAATCCAGCAGAATGGTGTACGGAGCGTTTTCAGAGGAGATCATGAGAGCGGCTTATAAAAAGCTCCTTGAAAGCCCCATGGGTCAGCGGGATTTGGTCGATAGTGCCCTGGATATCTGTGGTGAGCTCGATCATTTCCTTGTAGAAAAATTGTGGCCGGAAAAGAAGAAGCGTGAACGCCGAAAGCAGGAAATTGAAATGGCGCGCCCGTCTAGACGCATTGCCAGTATGCATGAAGAATAAGCCGGCGGATCAGCCGGAAAACAAGGAGGGTTTTTATGGACACAATGCAGCCCTGGAACCAGATGCCCCAGGGGTACAGAGCAGGCCAGGGTTATTTCCCACCGCGTCCTTTCAACAGAGCACAGACTCCGGGGCAGCAGGGGCCCCCTCTGACGGACACCTCTCAGCAGATGGAATGGCTTAGCGGCCTGAGCCGGGAGGAAAAGCTGGAAGCAAAGCGTCTTGCAGAGCAGGCAATGTTCAGCTTCGAAGGTTACCAGGTGGTGAGGCGCGAGTTTATTTCCCATCAGTTTGACCCTGCCATGACCATCCGGGGGACGAGCATTACCTTCAACAATTCGTGTATCAGCAAGCTGGAAGATGCAACCTATATCCACTTCCTTATCAACCCTATGAAAAAGCGCCTTTTAATTCGTTCTGTAAACGAGGGTGCCAGAGACGCAGTCCGCTGGTGTGTCGTCAAAGGGGACAAAAGGAAAAGTCGGCAAATCAGCTGCAAAAGATTTACTGCAAGACTGTATGAAATGTTGAAGTGGGAGCCGGAGTACCGATACAAGTTGCAGGGTATGAAAATCAACTACGAGGGTGAGGACATGTATCTTTTTGACCTGACTTCAGTTGAAGGTTTCCTCCCTCAGCATCGTGATCCACAGACAGGAAAAATCTCCAAAGCTGAAGCAGTTTTACCGGAAGAATGGGGAAACAGTTATGGAATGAGCGTAGAAGAGCATGCAGCATCTACCATGGTTGATCTTTCCAGTGGTTATACCCCCGTGAAGCTGGACGAGCCTGATGCAAATTGGCAGTCCACAGAGGAATATGACGATGCAGAAATGCCGAGCCCTGAAGAGGAGGAGCATATATGAATCCGAGAAATGAACAGCTTCTTCTGACAATGAATTTCCAGGATGAAACAATGATGATCAACGATGGAATTCTGAATGCGCTTGGACGACCGAAGCATGTACAGATTCTTATTAATGATGGGGCGAAACGTCTCTTGCTTCGCCCCTGCGAAATGGACAGCAACCAGGCTGTAGTCATCCCGGCGGATCATATCGTTCAGGTGGAGATCGGAGCAAGGCGGCTTCTCAAAAAAATCCGGAAACTGGCCGGATGGGAAACGGAGCAGCCCAGGATCTGCGCCGGAGAGTTTGTTGACGAGCATCAGGCAGTATTTTTCGATCTTTCAAGAGCAATAGCGGTTACCCCGGAAGCTGCTGCCCATACTGCATAATGAGGTGACGTAATGGACAAAGACACCTTACTTCAGTATTTCGACCGGCATTATATCCCCAGACGCGATATGCTTCCCCGCATTCCCCTGGGGATTAACCCTGATGAGTTTTGGAAGGAACTCCAAAGCCGAAGAAGGGCAAAGAGCAGTACGCTCCCGATCCATGGGCCTACGGGTTCTCCATACTGGTATGTTACAACGGAGCATATGGTAGAGGCAAGTGAAACGATTGTAAAGGAACTCATGGCAAATGACGAAGTGTTCTTTCATGGGCCGCCGATGATTGCCCCACTGGAGGAGGTGTTTTACACAAGCTTCGTGGAAGGATCACCAATGACGATGCAGGCAGCCATGGAGTATCTGGAAGGAGGCGAAGAACCCCGGAATATTGAAGAGCAGATGATAGTAAACAATCGCGGCGCCTTGGGCTTTGCTTCCGCGAATCTTTACCATCCTGTTGATGAGGAATTCATCAAAATGCTTACGCTCATCCTTACGCAGAATATGGATGACGGGGGAAGGGAATACCGCACTTCGGATTGGGTGAGTATTCCTTCAATGATGGGCGAGTCATATGAACTGCCCACTGCAATAAGTATCCCGGATCGGATGAGAGAACTGACAACATATCTTGGTGATCCTCTGATTCATCCACTGATGAAAGCCGCTGTTGCGCATGCGTGGATTCTGGCAGCAAGACCCTTCCCGGAAGGAAATGAGAGGCTTGCACGGCTGCTGTCGTCGGTAATTCTTGTCCGCTTTGGGTATTCTTTTCTTGGGGAGATCAGCCTGTCGGAACTGGTGGCGAAAAACGGATATCCATATTATAACGCAATCGCAAATATCCTGCGCAAAGAAAATGAAGGTGATCTGACCTATTTTCTTGAGTATTATCTGCTCCTCCTGGCGCAGGCAGTGGATGAACGTCGGCATCGAAAGCTTAACACTGATACAGATAATAGTGCGATAGAACTTGAGATGGCGAGAATACCGTTGATAGCGACGAATGTGCCGGATCTCAATCATCCGGCGGAAAAGGCCGAAAAGACGAAACAGAATTCGCCGGCAAAAAGGCCAAGACAGAAAGCGAAACCCGCCCGTGATGCCATCGAAGAAAGCCTCGCTGCGGAAGGATTCGTTAGTCTTTTTGATGATGACGCAGCTGAGGGGGAAAATCAGCCGCCGGAGGGGGGTGAAAATCGCTGGAGCGGCGACGAAAAAGTTAGAGAAAAACTGATGACAATTATTTCAAGAAATGCCAGGTTACTGCCGGATTTTGCAAGGGTGCTGATAAGATTCCTGGACGAAGGGAAATTCATATTCACCGTAAAAGACATAGAGCCCATGGTTGAATTTGACGCGACAAAGGTTAACAAAGCTGTCTACCAACTCAGGGAGAAAGGAATCATAGAAACGATAGGGAAGACCGATACATATGCTTTGTACACTTTCAGTTGTGGAGAGCTGTCCGATTCGGATTATTCCGCAAATATGATTCGCTGCCTGAATGACCTTGCCAATGGCTCGCAATCCATGAAGGACAAAAGGATCGGCACAATGCTCCTGGGGCATTTGAGGCAGGGGTATATCACGATCCATGACTACGAAGAAACAGGGGACGGAAACAGATGGGCGGAAGACATGAAGTTGGCGGAGCAGATGGGCTTTGTCAGGCGTATATCGAAAGAACGATGCAACATCCTATGTGATGCCCAACCGTGCTTTGAAATGCTTGATAATGGTCAGAAAAGGCGTGCAAGGCTAATGTATGAGACATTTGGAGAGGATAGCTTCTCTCTGGAGATGGTAGTAGCAACGCTGGACTACAGTTCTTCAACGGCTAGCGCCTATCTGCATCAATTTACGCTGTTGCGGATTCTGGATTGCAAGAAAGAGGATGTAACTCTATATCAGTTCCTTGTGAATCCAAAGGAGCATCCGGAGGTCTTTGACTCAGTAGCATAATAAGAAAAGGGAAGCGGTGGGTGGGAAAAGGAGCAAAAATGAAAAAAACAACTTCACTTTTGAAAGACAATCAGTTTTTTGCCGACCTGATAAACGGGCCGTGCAAGCCAGTGAGCGAAGGAGCTGGATCTGAAGAGCTAAAATCGTTTATCCCGGTCAACCCTGATTGGATTGATGATGAAATGTCGGAGCGGCTTACATGTGTTTATCGAGGCTTGATTCCGAGAGAGATGCCGTTTGAAACCCTTGTCCGGGTGGTAAAGAATCCGGATGTCCTTATGAACGGAATCGCGGTAGATGACAGCAGCAAGCGGACACGGTATATCGTGGTTACAATTGTGAGGGATATGGGTTATCCGTACGAAGAAAACTACCCGTTGATCCAGAGCATGGGGATCGTTAGTCTTGGTACGTGGGAAATGGCCAGAGCAGCAATTACCGCAAGTGAGGAATTTGCGAAAATCGTGATAACGGAGCTGCCGGTGTCGCCGATTCTCAACAACGCACACCCTGAATGGGTAAGCCTTTATGTTGGACGTAAAGGATTTAAAGGACCTAAAAACCTTCGCTCTATGGCGATCATCGATAAAAAAACATCTGACGATTTTGAACTGGATACGCACCTGTATGATCTGCATTCTATTGATGATCCCTTAGTACAGAGATTGCTCGAGGCTGTGGATGAGGATGAAAAAGATGAACGAATTGAGATTTGATAGTCACGCCGTATCTGACGGTATGTCTTATGACGCAGAATCTGATTGGGAAAGCATGGGCTTGCAGCATAAAGACACAACGCGTTTTGAATATCTCAGGATAGCGCTTGACAAATATGATTATAGAAACAGCTTGATGATGATTATGGACTACTCCGGGAAAGGCAGAGTGACTTTTAACAAAGGATGCCTTAGGGCAATTAAGAATCCGCGCTACGTACAATGCGTTCTGGACGAAAATACATTGACCTTTGCGGTTTCAGGGATATGTGCCGAGGCGGCAAGAATGATGAAAAATGCGGCAAAGAGGAAATTAAATGGCAGCGTGGAACTGAAAAAAAGCGGAGCCTTTCTAAAAAAACTTGATCATATTATGTGTTGGAATCCTGCTCAAAAGAGAATGTTCTTAGGAAAAGTAGAAAATGGTATTCTATTTTTCGATTTGAAGGAAATTGCTGCTTACGTTCCTGACTGGTCAAAACGTTGACTCAAATAATACACATAAAAATGGAGGAGAAAACAATGGTTTGCCCTGGAAAACTGTCAGAAATTGATATAAGCAAATATGAAGTTGTAAAGCGAAGCGATTTCATCAAAGAGAATACACAGGAAAGCAGCGCAATACCTGTTTTGCCAACGGAAAGCGATGGTCTTATGATATTTGACTATGAGCGTCCTGGCACAGTGACTTTTAGCAAGGAATGCCTTGAAGCGATAGGCGACCCAGAGTATGTTTTGCTAACGATAAATCTGAAAAGACGGGTATTTTTGCTGGTAAAAGTTGAGAAAGAAGACAAGATCAGCAAGAGGCATAAACCTTGCAGAGTAGAGAGAGATGAAGAAGGCAGCTTCGTGTGTGAGAATAGCTATGGCTTTTTATCCAGACTCGCAGAAGAAATGCGGTGGCATCCCGGTAGTAGTACAAAAATGTTGTTTTCAGGAGAAGCACATGGAGATAGGATTGCTTTCTTCCTTGACGATGTGATCATGTTTAATACAGGCGATGTCGATGAACTTGTCGAGTTTATGGCGAATGAAATGGCAGACCAGACTTCAGTATAACAGAAAAGATTTGTAACGGGATAATCCTTTTTCAGCTATTGATAATCTCATCATATTTGCGGAGGTACTCGGTGTTCCGATAGATAGGATTATCGTGAGAAAGCATATTAAGCCAAAATAGTAGTCGTTATATCATAAATGGCGAGGGAGATGTCCAGGCATTGGGCCAGACATCTCCTTTTCACAAACAGATTCATCTCAGGCAGTAGTAGCCGCCTGTTAGGAATGACCTCGGATAAAGGAAGCTTAAAAAATGGATCTTCCGTTGAGAACATGCGTTCTGATGGGTAAGCGAAACGGAGCGAAGGAGAACCATGCCGATTGGAATAAATGAATTTGAGATTCTAAAAGAATCAGTGGAACCGGACGTATATATCGTAGACAAGATACTGCCGCCGGGAGTGACGCTGCTTTGCGGCCATCAAAAAATCGGCAAGAGTTGGCTTGCATTGAAGTTATGTCTGTGCGCAACCAGAGGCGTTAATCTATGGGGATACAAAACCCTGCATTGCAAAGCGCTGTATTGCTGCCTGGAGGATACGAAGAAGCGCATTCGTAAACGCTACGATGCTTTGTCGTCGGCAGCCGTGGAGCTACAGGGAACCACTCCGGCAGGATGGCTGGATTTCATATTTCGATGCCCAAAGCTGGATCAGGGATTGGTCGATGAGCTAGAGCAACACGTTAAAGATAATCCTGAATGCAAGCTGATCATTATTGACAACCTATTCATAATAACCCCGTCAATGAACGACTCCCCCTATGCGTGCGACTACAATAATATCGTTGCCCTGAAGAAATTCGCAAATCAATATGAGATTGCGATTGTTCTTATCCATCATACACGGAAACTGAAGGTCAAGGATCCCTTTGACGAGATTCTGGGAACATCCGGTCTAAGTGGCGCGGTAGATACTATGATGATACTGTCCAGAGAAGGCCGCTCAGAAAGCAGGGGAACCCTCAAATATACCGGCCGCGATATCGGGGACGAGGAGCTTGCTCTTGAATTTCACGACGGCGATTGGCAGATCACAGAGGAAACAGAAGACACATCCTTCGTGGGGCGCATCATTGACCTGGTTGGGGATAAAACACATTGGGAAGGTACGGCCACTAACCTGGCTGAGGCAACTGGCGGCGAAATAGCGCCAAAATGGATGACACGCAAGCTCAACGAGCACCGTGCCGAACTGGAGGCGCGGGGTATAGATTTCACCAATGAGAGGGACTCGGCCAACAGAAGAAATATCACAGAGGCGATTACGGGAGAGTCATTAATCTCTCTACGGACGCCGCACAGGTCTTTGCAGGGCAGATCACCTATGGCGCAAGCA
>CACZNZ010000499.1 GCA_902782625.1 uncultured Lachnospiraceae bacterium
CGGACAGGGAACGACGAAAGATGTGTGGATCGACAACACCGTTGACAACAGCGTCTCTTATGTCAGCGGAATCGTTGTTGTCGACGAAGAAGAAAATACCCTTTATAACGCGCAGGCAGATGTTCCCTTTTCCAATCCCAGGACAGATGAGGTAAACGCTCTGATAGATGAGGCAAGAGGAGCTGTGGAAAAGGAAGCGGGTGAAAAGAATTACAGTGAGTATGAGATTGAGAATGAGGAGACTACCGGTAAAGTATGGGACAACAGGAAGTATGAGACAATAGAGGATGGAGATGCCGTGCTGATCGGCGATGCCGATTATATGCAGGGTGCCTATGGTGTTTCTGATCCCAGCACTCGCACCCATGTTGCTTCCGGCGACTACGGAAAGGAGACGTTTTTCCGGGTATTGCTCCGGGTGATCCGGCAGAAGGCGGAAGAAGAAAAGCATGAAGAGGAAACCGCGGCCGGTGAAGAACCCGCCGGGGAACCGTCTGCAGAAGATTCTGATGGGGAACAGCCGGCTGCTGATGGAAGCGCAGCTGCACCGGAAAAGGAGCCTGAACAGGAAGCTCCGCCTGTCGAACCGGCTGCAGAACCTGCTGAACCGGCTGCAGAACCTGTTGCGGCACCGGCAGAAACGGTCGTGAAGCCGGAACCAGTGGCCTCTGCCTCTTATTACGCAGTGCCTGCGAAAGTCGGCGAGGCAATGGCGGTATTGCTGTACGCGGATGGAACCGAAGAGCAGGTACCGGTATCTTCACTTATCATTACAGTAGAAGAACTGCTGGCGCAGCTGACTGATGACGAAAAAACTGCAGCCGCAGTACAGGCTTTTGTAGAGCAGGAGAAAGGCCGCGGGGATGTGGAAATCCTAAAGCTGGCTGCGGTGAATCCACAGGTTTTCGGCTCTGCAGTAAAAGCAGTTGTGCCGTTAGACTATGCCGGAATAACGGCCGGGACAAAGGTTACATTCACCTTTGAAGGCGGGATAACCGTTGATGCCGAGGCCGATGGAAACGGCATCGTAAAGGCTACATTTGAGCAGGCCGGTGTATTTTCCGCTTCTGTTTCATAATAAGAATAGGAAAGAACGGCCAAAAGAAAAAGGGACAGAAGGAGCCGGTCCCGCAAAACACATGACAAAGTAAAGGATGATCCATTTAGAGCTGCCGCATCAACAGGATACGGCAGCTCTTATTAATGGGCCAGCAAGCTGTCTAATAATTAACGAGCTGGTTTAGAAATTAACAGTATTGTCTGGAAATTAACCATCTTTTTTATATACTTTCTATATTTATCATGGTATCATATTATTGAAATTTTCGGCCGTGATGGAGGAGGCCGCAGATTTCCAGGAGGAGCAACCACAGATGTGGCAAAAATCATGAAAGGAGGAGTGTGATACAACGATCACACAAAGGGTGTATGCAGAATCAAGCAAAAGCCTGCTGCTATGAGGGCAGCGCGGAAGAACAGGCTCTCTATGATGAAGTGGCAAAAGTCATAGAGAAGTATAAGGGCACGGATGGGGCCCTGATCATGGTGCTGCATGAGGCACAGGAGATCTTCGGATATCTGCCCATGGAAATGCAGCAGTTCATTGCTGATGGCATGGATATTCCGCTGTCCGATGTCAGTGGCGTTGTCAGTTTTTATTCGTTTTTTACACCTAATAAGAGAGGAAAACACACGATCCGTGTCTGCCAGGGCACAGCCTGCTATGTAAGGGGCGGCAAAAAGCTGGTCGATGCGATCCATGAAAACCTGGGCGTGGAGACAAACGGCACTACGGAAGACGGGCAGTTTACCTTTGAGATTGCCCGCTGCATCGGGGCATGCGGTCTGGCGCCGGCTGTCATGATCGATGAGGATGTGTACAAACAGGTGACACCGCAGAAACTGCCGGGCATTCTGGCTTTGTATCAGGATCCGGAGGAGCCTGAAGCCGAAGAAGAAGCGGAAGGAGGTGACGAAGCATGATCAGCAGCATACAGGACCTCAGTACGATCAAGGCTGCCTATGAAGA
>CACZNZ010000500.1 GCA_902782625.1 uncultured Lachnospiraceae bacterium
GACAGCTATCCTAAATGGAGAAGAGTTCGCATGGGAACGGATGGAGATTGGTAAATCAGAGGAATGGTCGTTTGTCATAACAGAGAATTCTCCGGCAGGGGAATATGATTATACGTTTTTCGTGGATGGGAATGAAGCGGCTTCCGGGCATTACACAGTGAAGAGCGAAGGACCGCTCGGTGAAGATGCGCCGGTGATTGAATCCGTTATCCTGATGGGCAGTAAAGTTATCGTTCAGTGGAAAGAAGTTCCCGGAGCGGAAAACTACACGGTTTATCGGTCGGAGGATAATGAGAATTACAGCAAGATAGGGCTTACCATTCCAAGGACATCGTATACCTGTAAGACCTGTGAAGAGGGAAAAACCTATTTCTTCAAAGTGAGCGCAACCGGGTACGATGGGACAGAAGGCCCCATGAGCAAGGCAAAAAGCATTGACATTCCGGTTGATGTGTTCTCACAGGGGAAAACACAGACAAAAGAACCAAAGCCGACCGTGACTCCTTCACCGGAGCCGACAGTTGCTCCTGCACCAGAACCAACACCCGAACCTACCTCTGAACCGACTTCGACGCCTGAAGATATTCTGACAGCGGGGGAGAACGGAACTGTTCGGCTGGAAATGGGATCAGGAACGATTTTCACCATAACACCGGCAGATGCAAGCGCATTCTGGAAACAGGGTGATAAGGTCAGTGTACGGACACGAATCGGAGATACAAATCTGAACAACGGAGCCACTGCAACACCCGGAAGCAGCCTTCTGTTGAGCACCATGAAGAATACCAAACAGTATTCAATGCCTATGGCAGCTTTTTCCTGGAAAGGTGACCTTTCCGGAGAAGAAGCCGCAGGGGCGGTCGCAAAAATCGGAAGATCGACTGTGCTTCTGCTGGATGGAAAATCCTATTCACCGCGGGTAGCGTGGAGTACGGATGAAATGGGCTGCTTCATTTTCGATTGTCCGGAGCTGCCGGAACAAACGCCGGTTTTCAAAGTGCAGGATCAAAAACTCGTGATTTCCTATGAATTGTCGGCAAAAGAAGAAGCACCTGTAAATAATGAGCCGATTACGCTTCATGTTAAGACAGCAAAATACTCCTTTGATGCTACAGTTGCCGACGTGATGATTGAAGACGGTGAATTGCATGTGAGCCTGGGGATCAAGAATAACGATAAATGGGCATTTGAGTACAATCCTCCTTTGTGCTATGCATTGATAAATGGGAAAAAATATGAAGTGAAGACTTATAATGCAACACAGCATGTTGATACAAAAGGAATTACTCTGAGTTCTCTGACCTACAATATCCCTTATAAATCGGATACACTTCCGGATCAGGTTCTGATAGATATATCCGGAAAGGGCGACTATCAAGTAATTTGGAATAATGCAAAGTGACTTGACATGCCAAAAGATGCTGAAATTTATCACCAGTCAACAATTATAGTAAACTGAATTTAGTTAACAGAATTATTATCAACAAAAAGAAGTGCGCCACAGGTTACCTGTGGCGCAGTTGATTAAATATTGTATCAGCTTTTGGCAAAGGAGCAGTCGTTGGCGATTTCCTCCTGGTTGTCGTGCCATATTGCAATTTTGTTTGCGATGTAAAGATATCCGGAACCATTTTCATAGTAGGTGGTACGGGTTTCAGTTCCGTCGGAATTGAAGTGGATAGAAATCTTTGTGCAGTCTTCATATGTCAGGATTCCAGCCTGAGTGAAAGTGCCGCTGAAGTTCCATTCATCCATTTCTTGGTTTCCGTTTGGCCAATGGACTGTGACCTTGCTCAATTCTTCGTTGCCCTTTACTTCGATGATGGTCTTACCATCGGTTCTTTCAAAATAGATGCCATTATAAGAATCAGATTCTTCTGTAACTTGCTGTTGTGGGGTAGAAGTAGCAACAGGAGTTGGAACTGTTACAGGTGTAGAGACTTTGCTGATCAGATTGATCCTTCCGCCTTTAGGAATCGAATCAAGATTCAAATCAGGATTGATGTTCGCCAGAAGATTTTCAATCGTCGTATAATTGATGCCATAGGATTTGCAGAGCTTCCCTGTAGTATCTCCGGCAACAATATCGTGGGAATAAACCGCATATACAGCGTTATCCGCTTTGGAAGAGGGGAAAAGATAAGCCTCACCGGTTGTTAGTTTATCAAGATCCATTACACCGTTAAGGGATTTTACGAGCGCATCAATCTCATAGGAATAAGGGGCTCCAAGCGCTTCACATACGGTTTCGGCGGTTTCGCCGGACTCCATCCTGTGTTGAACAAGGTAATACTCCAGCCTGTCGCCTTCAATCGGGGGTTCAACAGTTGTGCTTACCGGCAGGAGGGGCGCATCGAGCGGGAGATAAATGACCTGTCTGGCCTGGATACTGTTCAGATCATCATCCGTTTCCCAACCGTTAAGCTTTTTGATAGTTTCTTTGTAGAGATTATAGTTCAGATGTTGGGCTTTGCAGATTTTGAACATCGTGTCGCCCTTTTTGACTTTATACTCGATAGCATTTGCAGGGCAGTTCTTGTTATGAAGGGAAACAATGGCTAATGCGTCTTCGTCGGACTTGGGCAGATAGATTGTCTGACCAATCGCTATGGTTTCAAGAGACTCTTCTCTTGAAACGCTGTTAATAATGAGAATGGCTGTTCTGTCAGAAGCGTAATCCAACCCTAATTTTTTGCAGAGAGAAACAACGGAATCGCCTTTTTTTGCAGTAATCTGCTGCGCATATGCGGAATAATCCGTTTCCGCAAAAGCCTGAACGGAAACGCACGTCAGAATAATGCAGAACAGCAAAGCAATACTTATGATTCTTTTCATGAGGGTTTCTCCTTTGGTTACAAAAGTTTACATAAAATATTATACAGTAATCCTCGATATTTGTCAACTAAATCTGGCGGAAAGAATTAAAATATCAGAGAATAGAACGTAAGACTGAAAAAACATCTTTTATACGACCAAGGAGATCTATGAATGGTTCAAAATATGAGAATTGGTTTATACATTTTTCGTTGACGCAAGTTTAGCATTGTGATACCATAAACCTGTAGCTAGTGACGCTTATTTCTTGTTTTTTGCCTGACGGCAATCTGAGAAGTGTCACGATTCACAGGGCGGATAGCTAATCAGGCTTATTTCTGATTTACCACACCGGAGACGGGGGTTCGACTCCTCCCAGCGCACAGCGCTGTAGTTCAACGGCAGAACATCGGTATTCAAAGTCTGATCATATCATCCGCCTTTTTATTGTTTTCGGTGGAAATCGGGAGGACCCAAAATGGATTCCAATGAAAATCCTTATCTTTCTCTGATCTATCAGGAATATCTGTTTGATAAACATATTCTGGTCGGGGATGAGACCGGCCCAAAGGAAGCTTCCGAGGCTTTCTCTACGGTATTCGCACTTGCAAACCTATTCGGTATCCGCATCACTTCCGGACAGAGGCTTGCCCATAAGGAGCTGATTGAACTTGCTTCGAGGAAACTCGGGGAAAACGTTCCCCAGCCTTTTTATAGAGGCTTCCCGGGGAGTGTGCGGGAGCTGACACACTTCCAGCTTCTTTTTGACCAATTGCTGGAGTACTTCGTTTCTTACGGGATGAATGATTTCAGCGGAGAAGGACACTCCGTCTTCGAAAGGAACTTTGCGCATACGGCATTTCGGGAAGATGCAAGAATTCTGGATTTTGTGATTGTATCTGTGGAGGAGGCAAAAAAGACCCTGACAGATTCAGTCGAAGCGCTGCTGCGTTCCACCCGCCCGCTGCGGAAGGACCAATTTGAACTGGTGAAAGCATTTCTGCAGGAAGAAGATGCTCCTGAGATTTCCCGCTGCGCCTGTAAAGACACTGCTATCAAACTTCTTCTATCGACGAAAGATCTTTCCTGGCTTCGATTTCTCCATCTTTCGGATACCATTGCGGTTGTGGACGAGCTCAATTATGAATGGAATAAAAGCTCAGATCTGAGAAAGCTGAATCTGAAGAATCAGCAGCGAATGTTTGTTACCCAGATTCTGGACTGGTTTTTTGAGAAGAACCAACCTTCCACAAAAGCCTGCTATGAGAAAAAGAAACTCTGGTGCGGGCTGCTGCATCATATCCATTACCAGCCGAAAAACGAAGCTGCTGCACTGTTTATACAAAGCATGCGGGGGAGGGAGAACCTTTCCGCATACTCTGCTTTTGAAGGTGCCATGGCGGATGGGGAAATCGAAAAAGCAGCATCTGTCTTGTTGAAAGAAAAAGGGAGCGGTGCCTTTCTCAGGAACCTGAATTATCTGCTCAGCCGCTGCAGAACAAAAGAGGAAGTGGAGGGTGTTCTTTCCCGGATTGATTCAGAAAACACGATTGTACAACTGCAGCTTTATTTTGAATATGCACTCTCCGGCCCGGCGGAACGGAGAATTTTCCGGTTCGCAAAGCATTCCCTGCTCTGTAAACATACGGAAACGGATGAAGAAATGGCACGCAGGAAAACCGTTCTCCCACGCATGATTCGGATAACCGTGCAGGAGATGATAGAGGAAAAGCTCAGAAATCTGCTGAAAAATCGACTCGGTAAAGTTTTCTACGATCCGCAGCTTAACGGGCTTGCCATTCCATTGCAGGAGGGCACATCCC
>CACZNZ010000501.1 GCA_902782625.1 uncultured Lachnospiraceae bacterium
AATAGGCCTGAAGAAAGGCGATATCTATAAGATGTTCACGGGTGAGATACTTGTCATAACATGCATCACGGCTGTTCCCGGAATCGCCCTGATGTACCTGTTCCTTACACAGTTCGTTAAAACAACGTACTTTTTACAGGGCCGGTATATGACCACTCCTTACGTTGCGCTTATAACTTTCGGCATTCTGCTGGTGTTCAATCTTGTAACGGGTCTTATTCCGGTATTCACTACCATGCGTAAACCTCCGGCACAGATCCTTGCGAGGACAGATATTTAGTTTCACCTGAATATAAAAATGATTATATCGGCATGATCATAAGTTTTGTGATCATGCCGATTTTTGTGCTGCAAAGGAATTGTATCTCAAAAATACAATCTTTTTTATTTCACGATATCCGACATGAAATGACTGGTATCCGGCAATACGAAACCGAATGCACAGATGTGGCTAAAACCCAGTGATTTCAAGGCGTTGACAGTTATTTTCAAGCGAATAGAATGTGCTTATCACATCAAAAAACACATTCAACAGACAGAGAAAAGGAGACGCAATATGCTCAAAAACAAGTCAATGCAAATTCGATCCCGAAAGCATCGAAAGAAAAAACCGATATCACTTTTAATGATCCTGATGATGAGCCTGTGCTGCTTAACCTCTATAGGTATCAGTGCAGACCGGGTCTTTGCAGAAGGTGCAAACAGACAGTACAGCCTAGAAGGTGCAAGGTACCAGCTGTACACCGATGCATCCTGTACAACAGAGGCGAAAGACACAAACGGCAATAGTGCCGTTCTGGTAACGAATGCAGGCGGCAGCAGCGGCACGCTGAATATGAATACCGGGACTTACTATGCAAAAGAGGTAGCTGCGAGTACAGGATATAAGCTTGATACAGCGGTCTACACGGTAACGGTCACCGAATCAAATACCGCATCTTCACCTGCTGCATTTACATCAGGTGAGCCTCCGGTTTACGGATCGCCGGTCTTCAAAGTGTTTAAAACATCGACAGATGAAGGGTACGTGGATTACAGGAAGTTTATCGGGGCAGAGTTCACTGTAAGGTATTACGATGTTGCAGACAAGTCAGAGATCGCCGGTTCCACTCCAAAAGATCAATGGACGTTCGTGACAGTAAAAAAGGATCCGCCGGATTATGACAAGGATCCGGCTCACTTTTATGCAGGATTTGACTGGCAGACGGATGAACCGGTTTCGTCGAGCAGACCCGGAAAAAGCTTCTATGTCGATGGAAACGGCAACCGTGTGCTCCCGCTTGGCTGGTTCACTATCGAAGAAACCAAAGCTCCTTCCGGTTTCAAATTATCGGGTGACATATGCTATGGGCATGTGTTTCAGCAAACAACGGGCGGAGATGCTGTAACTGCAATAGAGGGACAAAACATTTACGGAGACGCAAACAAAGAAATAGTGTTCAAAAATGAACCCTGCACTGCGTACATAAAAAAGACTGACGCGGCAACAGGAAAACCGCTTGCAGGAGCAAAACTGCAGGTGCTGCAGGGAAGTACTGTTGTAGATGAGTGGGAAACAAATGAAGCAAAACATAAGATCGAAGAGCTGAAAGCCGGTACGTATCTGCTTCGGGAGATCAGTGCTCCATACGGATATGATATCGCGGATGATGTTTCCTTTACTGTCACCGAGGGGCAGGACAGCCATATCGAAATGAAAAATGTTCCTGTGACCATTGGAACAACGGCTGTTGACAAGGCCACCGGAAAGCATATCGGGAGCATTAAAACGGATGAGATCATTACAGATACCGTTCACATCACAGGCCTTTATGCCGGCCGCAAATACAAAGTTACCGGAAAACTTGTAAACAAGGAGTCGGGAAAAGCAATAAAAAAAGGAGGCAAAGATATTACAGCATCAAAGGAGTTCACTGCGACGGCGGCTGTAATGGACATCAAAGTTGATTTTCCGGTGGACTCGTTACAGTTTCAGCCCGGCACGAAGGCGGTAGTATTCGAGACGCTATACCGCATATCCAAGGTGCACGGGGAGAAAGTACCTTCAGAGCTGCAGAAGCATGAGAATATAAACGATACAGCTCAGACTGTAATATTCCCGGGTATATCAACTACAGCGATGGATGCTGAATCAGGAACTCATAATCTTCTGGCTGAAAAGGACGCGTCAATAACGGATACCGTAACATATAAAGGCTTGCTTACGGGGGAGACATACAAGCTCGAGGGAGAGATCTATGACAAGACTGAAGGCAGGCTGACCGGTATAAAGAGCACTGCAGAGTTCAGATCCGAAGCTGAAAGCGGCACGGCGACCATGGATTTCATCTTCGACGCAGGCAGTATGGAAGGACATACACTTGTGGTATTCGAAACACTAAAAACAGGAGATATAGTCCTTGCCGAACATAATGATGTGAACGATACCAATCAGACGGTGTACATACCAAAAATCGGAACGGTCGCAGGCATAAGTGACAATAAGCACGAGATAAAGGATGCTATCACTTTTGAAAACCTGCTGCCTGACACAGAATATGTATTCCGGGGTTGGCTCGTTGACACCGTGACCGGTGAAAAGGTGCCGGATTCTGATGGAACGGTCAATGTTTCAACAGGTTCAAAGCGTTCCGGAAAGGTCGAAATGATCCTTAAGACTGAAAAGTACGATGATATTCAGGGCCACAGTATGACTGCCTTTGAAGAACTGTATATGGTCGTTAAGGAAAACGGCGCCGATAAGGAGATACCTGTCGCTTACCACAAAGACCTGAACGACGGGAAGCAGACAGTTGAGATATATCACGATCTGATAATACAAAAAAAGGTCACGGGAAACCTCGGAGACCGTGCAAAAGTATTTGAGTACACAGCGGAATTCACAGACCTTGTACCAAATCAGTCATATGCAGCGGAGGGTGATGACGAAAAGGTCTTTAATGCAGATGTATCCGGAACGGCAACAGTGCCTTTCAGGCTCAGGGACGGTGAAAAAGTAACGATAAAACGGCTTCCGAAAAACTCACACTACCGCATAACAGAGGCCCCGTCAGATCACGCAGCTGAATACAGTGTGTCCTCTGAAGATATGGCTGAAGCCGGTGCAAGGATATTACAGCCGGAAGGAGACAACTACGAAGACACCGGAAGCGCACTTTCAACGGCTCTTGAAACTGTAGACATGTTCGATGGAACTGTAGTGGTGCTTTGGAAGAATAACAGGGAAGCTGCACCCCTCACAGGCTTCGCAGGCATCAACTATCTGGTATATGGTTCGTTGATTGCGATACTCACATCTATCACTATTGCCGTGCTGAGACGGCACAAAAGATATTGTGAGGAGAATGATGCATCCGCATGAATATAAAAGAAGTAATACCCGGAGCATTGGACGATGAGTTAAGGAGATGGAAAAAAATCAATATATGGATAGACAGGATGCTTTTACCTGTACTGCTGTTCCTCATCGCCTTTACAGGTTCCGGAATGATGGGCGGAATGACCTTGATTGAAAAGGGCAGCAATATAGGTTACCCGGGGTTCAGCAAGCTCTTCGACATCAATCCGGATGTGATCGCCTGGATCGCGATGGATGGTACTCACATCGATTATCCTGTAGTCAGAAGCAAGGACAACCTGGATTACCTTGACAAAGCCTTTGATGGAGAGTCATATGCCGGCGGAACACTTTTCATGGATAAAGAAAACGCGGGTCCGGAAGATCCATACTGCATAATATACGGTCACAATATGGCGGCAGGCGCAATGTTCGGTGATCTCAGCAGATATCTTGAGCCGGAGTTCTTTGAAAAATATACTGACGGAAGCCTGCTTACACCGGAATACGATTACCGCATTGAAGTCCTTGCTGCCGGCATATTCGACGCATATGACAGAAACATCTATAACACGGGCAGAACCGTGCCTCTGGAATATATAAAAGAAAACACATCTCTGGTGAGAGACCTGGGCATACCTGATCATGTACTTGCGTTATCCACCTGCCTGGATGACATGTCAGATGACAGGATAGTCGTTTTCTGCTCGCTTAACGGTAAAAGAAAGCATAATAAGGACTGATACATGATTTTACAGTTTAAACGACACTTGCAAAGAAATGCCCCTGATGATGGGACCGGACCGGCTATTGAAAAAAAGATGCAGCAGATAAAGCAATTAAGACGTGATGCAGTCATAAAAACAGCAGGGTCCATTATGTTAATTGCCGTAACATTTACCTTAGTCTTTGGAATAACGTACGCGCCTACGAACGACATGTATCCTGCTGTCCACAAGGGTGACATGATCATTTATTTCAGGCCGGGCAGGATAGTGACCACTGATGTAGTGATCTACGAAGCGCCGGATGGAAGCCGGCAGATAGGACGAGTAGAGGGAACAGAAGGAGAGACAGTCGGTAAAAATGATGACGGCCTTCTGACAATAAACGGCAATTTTCAGCCTGTACAGGAGAGAACGGGCCTTTATGAAGAGACATTTGCCGGAAGCAAAGAGATAAGCGGCGAAATCGGCTCCGGAGAATATCTGATCTTAGGGGATCACCGTGAGGAAGCTGAAGACTCAAGGTCTTTTGGACTGATCCACCGTAAAGCAATAAAAGGTAAAGTGTTCACAATAATAAGGAGAAGACCTTTATGAAAGAAATAAACATATCAAAAATTGCAGGAATAATATTGACAGCATTTATATTATTCTCTGCAGTCATACCTGCTCCCTCGTTCGCGGGAGAAAACATTCCTGTAACGATCGATATCCCGGTCACTTACATAGTTAACGGCAACGATGAGATAGCGGGAGGAGATGAGTTCACACTCATACCGGATGATCCGCGTGCTCCGATGCCCGAAGGAGCTTTAGAAGGTAAAAAAACAATAACTATTGGAAAGGAGGGAAGCTACAGCTTTGGAAGCATTAGATTCGAAAGACCGGAGGTATGGTGGTACACGGTTACGCGCGACATTACAGAGAAAAAAGGAGTCACGAAAGATGATTCCATTTACAGGGTAAAAGTCATAGCGCTGAATGACGGACACGGGTATGTGCTCGTCTATCCTGACGGAAGCGATGAAAAACATGAACTTATATATGAGGATCGTGTCGCCCCTGAGACGGGCGATAATAACAGCCTGATCATCTATGCCGGCCTGGCATTTTCAGCGGCAGCAGCACTTGTACTGCTTGAAGCAGCCGGAAAGAAAAACAGAAAAAAGGAGGCGTGAAAATGAGTAATAATCATTACAAAAAGAATAAAGTCCATAGGAAGACCGTTCCGGTGGTGCTGGCAGCTTTACTGATGCTGGCTCTGGTGGTGCCGTCATTCGCATTGGATCAATCAGGTGCTGCTGATCCGCAGTTCCATGAAGCTGTTGAAGAGACGGTAAACGGACCGGATGGGGAACCGAACGAAGAAATTCCGGCAGAAGCACCTGAAAATGAACCCGGGAAGGAAGCGGAAGAAGAAACTGATGAAGCAACTGATGATACTGAAACAAATGACACCGGCGCGTTACAGGTAAATGAAGACAGTGCCGTGGAAGATGCAGAAGACACGGGAAACGGGGATGCAGAGACGGAAGTGATTGTTCCGAAAAAGGAAGTAGTGCCACAGAAAAAACAGCTGGATACAAAAGCTGCAGGAGCAAAGGCTGCCGGTAATAAAAAAGTATCCTATACCGGAAGCAAAGTCGGCTCTGCTGCGGGAGAGACTACTGTATTCAAGGTGACTTCCGACGGAACGAAATATACCGGGACATGCGCAAGGCAGGGGATGACCATGGGAACTTCAGGTACAGCAACGATAACAAAAATCTCCAATGGTACAAAAATCGCAAAGGTCATCTATCATTTTGCAATAGATCTTGGTGACAGCAACTGGTGGACCGGTGATCATAAAACAGACAAAGTCGGCACAATACTTGGAATGGCCAGCAACGATGCGACCAACGTCACCAAACGCCGGATGGTTGAGGCATTCTGCCAGATTTATAATATGGGTGCTAACGACTGGTATAAAACCATTACAAACGCCAACACAGGAGGTTGGTCCACGGACACTGCAGACAGAGTGAGGGATTATTATGCAGATATAAACAACAAGACCTGGTATAAAAACCTGACTGTGCCTGATGGATTCGAGATCTGGCTTGCGGATGCCGGGAATGCTCAGCCTTTCATAATCTGGGCTTATACACCTCCTGCTCCACCTACACCACCTACACCA
>CACZNZ010000502.1 GCA_902782625.1 uncultured Lachnospiraceae bacterium
ATACTTCCTCTTCAGAAGGCGGAGCGAAAGAACTCTCGGTTTGTATTGCCAGTGAGCCGGATACGATTGACCCGGCACTGAACTCAGCGGTTGACGGTGCAACTTTGCTGATTCACCTCTTCTCCGGTCTCGCAAAATGGGAAAAGACCTCTGAAGGTAAGTATGAGATCGTTCCGGATGCCGCTACAGAACTGGTGGAAGGTGTCGAAAATAAGGACGGTACGGTAACTTATACCTATACCCTTCGTGACGGTATGAAATGGTCCGACGGTAAGGATGTTACGGCAAATGACTTTGCCTTTGCCTGGCAGCGCGCCGCTTCTACCGCACTGGCTGCTGACTATGGCTATATGTTCGAAGTGATTGACGGTTATGATAAAATCTGGGAAACCAACGATAAAGAGGAATACGTCAATAAAGATGCGGAACTGAATGTCAAGGCTGTGGACGAGAAAACTCTCGAAGTCACATTGACCAATAAGGTCAGCTACTGGAATGAACTGCTTGCTTTCCCGACCTATTTCCCGGTCCGTGAAGACGTTGTCAGCAATGAATCCTGGGCAACGGATCCCAAAAGCTATGTCTGTAACGGTGCGTATACCCTTACCGGCTGGGATCATAACAGTGTGATTACTCTCACTAAGAATGCCAATTATCTGGATGCCGATAAAATTACCATGGATACCCTGAAGTTCTATCTCTCCGATGATGAAAATAATATGCTGGCTAACTTCAAGAAGGGTGACTGGAAACTGATCGATGGCGTTCCTACCAATGAAATCGCTAAGCTCAAGACCGATTATCCGGATGAGTTCTTCGTGGAAGGTCAGATCGGTACCTATTATGTCTGCTGGAATATTAACAAGAACCTTCTCCCGGCTGACTCCAAGCTCCAGGGGATTGAAGCGGAAAAGGCTCAGGCTGAGATCCGTAATGCCATCTCTCTGCTCCTTGACCGTAACTACATCGTGAATGACGTGGCTCAGGGCGGACAGATTCCGGCTTCTTCCTTCGTTGCAATGGGTCTGACAGAGCCTGACGGTTCCCAGTTCTACCAGAATACCGGTGTCAGCAAAGATTTTGACGGTTACTTCGATCCTTCTGCTGAAGCGCTTCAGTCAAACTATGATAAGGCTATCGAAACGCTGAAGAAGTATTACAAATATGACGAAAGCACTAAGAAATTTACCGATTTCCCGAGCATCACTTATCTCTATAACACCAACGAAGGTCATAAGGCCATCGGTGAATATATCCAGAATGCGTTATCCGTTGTCGGTATTACCATGAACATGGATAACCAGGAGTGGAGTACCTTCCTGAATACCCGTAAGCAGGGCGATTATACGGTAGCACGTAACGGTTGGCTTGCTGACTATAACGATCCGATCAGCTTCCTCGATATGTGGACCACTGCATCCGGTAATAACGATATTCAGTTCGGTAAGGGTGACCATGCTTCCGTTAAGGGCTATAGCCTTGACCTTTCTGCTTACGGTATTGACGTAAAAGTAACAGACGGTACCTGGGCTGAGACATATGATGTTCTGATTGATCAGATCAAGTCCTGCACCGATTCCGAAAAGCGCTACAAGATGATGCATCTGGCAGAAGATATGCTGATGGATACCGGCTGTATTACCCCGATCTATTTCTACACCGATCTCTATATGCTCAGCAAAGACGTTAAGGGCTTCTTCTCTAACCCCCTGGGCTATAAGTACTTCATGTACTGCACCATGGGATGATCTCAAGAGTGATTTCCTGATCCTGTCAACAAAATTAACGCCGCCGGCAATTGATTTGCCGACGGCGTTTTACATGTGCCGTTTCTTAACTGACGATCAGTTCCAGAAACTTTGTGCAGACCGAACCGCTGCTGTCCTTGATATTCACACGGATAATATAGTCCCCGGCGGTATCGGGAGTGAGGGTAACGATGGCATTGTTGCCGTAGGATTGGGCAGTTGTGAATGAATTGACGTTACTTTTCCGATAACATACTTCATAAAGATAACTTCCGGTACCTCCTTCTGCACGGCAGGTGACTCTGACGGATTGTCCTACCGTTATTTTACTTGCAGAAAGTCTGGAAGTATTGGTGAGTTCATTCGTCCGGACTGTGACAGTAAAGTTCTTTCTGACAATCGTCTTTGAAGCGTCTCTGACTTTCACCAGAATATCATAATTGACTGCCAGATTCGGTTGAACGGTAACCTTAGTGTTGGTATCATAGTTCTGGACACAGGTATATTTACTGGAACCGGATTTCTTATAGTAAACCGCAAACTGATAGGGCTTTGTGCCGCCTGTGGCACTGCAATTGACGGTGACGGATTCACCAAGTGTGATGGAAGTGGC
>CACZNZ010000503.1 GCA_902782625.1 uncultured Lachnospiraceae bacterium
CACATGATTATCAGAACCAGACCATACGTGTCGGGGAAAGCATCGAGCACTTTGTTCTTCCCGGATCCTGCCCAGAAAAACTTCAGAAAAAGATTATGCCAGACGTAGATTGGCAATGTCCTTGCCCCAATATAGGACATGTTTGTCTTAAAAGAGGGAACCATCAGGATGACCAGTCCACCAATCACCACAGAACCTACATATTGCATAGCTCTTAAGACCAGTCCCTCAGCACCGTCAAGATCAATGGCATCATAAGTTCTCTTCCCTTTTAAAATATGAATCATATTATAAAAATGCGAACCCTTCATGATAAAGAATAAGATTATCCCCGCAAGCAGCAGCGCTGCTACGAACCTTACCCTCCGTGTATTCAACTGTTCAATCTTTTCGCGGTCCACAATATATCCCAGCAAAAAGAAAGGATAAAACACACAGATTCTCATGGAAGCAAACTGGTTCCCCAGATGGGTATTGTAACCTGCCACAAGACCTATGATAATCGAAGCCAGCAGCAGGATATCCATCCTTTTGTTCTGCAGAACGATCGTCACACACAAAAAAGCAAAAATGGCCAGGGCATACCAATCCGGTCCGTTTGTCTTCATAAAATTCAGTCTGAGTTTATGCTTTTCTATCAATGTACCGAACATATCGATCGTACGGATCAGCAGATAGAGAATCAGATAGGAAAAAACTCTCTTCCACTGTCTTTTCCGGATAATCGTCTTTGAAAACAGTCCCGATACAAAGATGAACAAAGGCATATGAAAGGTATAGATAAAGAAATATAAACCTTTTACAGCATGTGATTCATTGCGAAACGGAAAAAGTATGTGTCCCAGTACAACAAAAAAGATCAGTACAAACTTCAGATTATCCCACTTGGCACTTCTGCCGGTATTCTCCATGATTTCACTCTCCTGATAATCAGATTTTTGAACATCACGATCTAGAATATCAGAAAAACTTTTGTAATGTCAATACATTTTGTCCGTCTTCATGCTTGTAGGACATCCCATCCATCAGTCTTTTAACCATGAAAATGCCTAATCCGCCAATCGGTTTTTGCTCAACCGGAAGAGACAAAGTCGGGTCTTTCTTCTCCAGCGGATTATATGGTATTCCATGATCTTTAAAAGTAATCTCCACCCCGGAAGGATCCTCCAGGCGGTCGATTGAAAGCGTCATCATCCCATCTCCCTGTTTATAGGCATAATGGGCAATGTTGACAAATGTTTCTTCCACCGCCAGTTCGATCTCCATCTTCTTTTTCATCGGACAATCATTCGCTTCCAGAAATTTATTCACAAACGCCATAACCTCAACGAGATTTTCCGTTTTCGCTTTAATTTCTATCAAGTTCATGAGATGATCCTTTTTTATTATTCTATCGTCAGTATATCAACAAATCCTGTAATCTCAAAGATCTCCAGGATATCTTCCGAACAGTTCTTTACTACCATAGTCCCCTGCTTATTCATGGTTTTCTGGGAAGATAAAAGAACACGAAGTCCGGCACTTGAAATATACTGAAGCTTCTCAAAATCAAAAGTAAGTTTTTCCACGCCGTCAAGAGAGTCTTTCAGTTCCTCCTCAAGCTGCGGAGCCGTTGTTGTGTCAAGTCTTCCGTCAAGAACGATTGTCAGATCCTTATTGTCTTGTTTCTTTTCAATGTTAAGCATGATTATCTCCTCTCATTCATATTGTTCTTTGTTACTTCTTTTATATCACAAATCATTGACCTATTTCAATCATTTCCCTGAATGTCTTCGGCTATGTCTGTTTTTTCTTCTTCGATTATTGGTCAGCATCGCAATCAGACGCATGATCACAAGGATCAGAACAATCGCAATCAGCAGCCTGCCCAAAAAGGAAAAGATTTTCCTGGGTGTCAGACGGTTAGCATCAACATCTGCTGCATCAAGATCATCGCTTCCCCCTTTGGTTTTCTTTCCTTCCTTCACTGTCGCAGGCTCTTCATAGGTAACAAGAGCCGAACCGATGACTTCATCGCCCGAGGTCACATCGATATAACCAAGCCTGCCTTTCTTCTTACTCCGGTCGTAACGGAAAGCAACGGACAGCTTATCCTCCTCGAGCTGTTTTGGCACCAGAATCGAATAATCTTTATCATAATCACATTTTAAAAATTCAATTTCCTGGGCAAGCTTTTTATCCGTATTCTCGTCTTCTTTTATGGCAGCTTTCAAATCATAATCCGTCAGCGGATGTATCGTCTTCAGCCTTTTAAAGGCCCATTTGTACAATGCCTTGGTATCCTTATAGCTGTTGTCGGCACCATAATCTTTTAAGATGACACAGATCAGCTCGACATCGTCCTTTTTCGCATAGGTTACAAGAGTATTCAGGGCAGCCTGGGTAAAACCCGTCTTTGCGCCTTCCACATATTCATAATAATATTCACTGCTTTTTCGCATGATCTTGGCATGATTATAAAGCTCGATTGGTGCAGGAAGCGTCTCATTTTCTATCTTATAATAGGTAGCCCCTGCAATTGTCCGAAATGCCTCATAGCTCATGGCTTTCTGTAAGATCAATGCCATATCACGTGCTGTGGTATAGTGCTCCTCATCAGGCAGTCCATGTGGATTGCGGAACTGTGTCCCCGTACATCCCAGTTCTTTTGCCCGTGATGTCATCAGTTTGGCAAATTCTTTATCCGAACCGGAGATGTGGTGGGCAATCGCCGCGCCGGCCTCATTAGCAGACACAAGCATCAGCGCATAGAGTGTATCCTCCATCGTGAGCTTTGCCCCAACGCTGATTCCTGCTGTAGAACTTCCCGGCTCGATGCTGTTGAC
>CACZNZ010000504.1 GCA_902782625.1 uncultured Lachnospiraceae bacterium
CCGATGGAATCGAACTGTGTGTTGGCGGGCCAAGGGCCAGCGAATGCAGGCGGGCCTATGACGTGGCAAGAGATTTCCTGTCCAAGGTGGTTGACGCTTTGAATATTCCCCCGCGATATACGATGATCGAAGAAAACAAATGGCCTCGAAAGGAACATTTCCGTTATTATCAGGAGCAGATACCATGCGCTCACTCCATGACCGCTCGAGTGGATGTAACGGAATGTCTGTCCATTGCCCATGAGAAGAAACGACATTTTACAGCTCTTTTTATGTATGCGGTGTGCAAAACAGTAAATGAGTTGGACTGTATGAAAATGATGACCGGGGAAGACGGCTCACCCGGAATCTGGAAGGTTATAAATCCCGTATTCACTGTATTTCATCCCGATGATCATACTTTTACTGATCTTTGGATGGACTATCTGGAGAATCCTGTTTCGTTTTGTGATGAATACGACCGGGTGATACATGCTTTCGGGGACAGAAAAGGGATTAAGGGCCGGCCAGGTCAGCCGGACAACTTTTTCTGTTTCAGCTGCACACCGTGGACAGCGTTTGACGCCTATTCCTGCCAGGTAGTGGGAAGAATCCCTCCCCTGTTCCCGATCATTGATTGCGGACGATACGAACAGAGTGCTTTAGGATACCAGATGCCAGTGGCCTTGACGGTTTCTCATGCTGCAATGGATGGGTACCATATCAGTCTCTTCTTTGACAGGCTCCAGGATAACCTTGATAAGATAAGGATGGATTGAAGATAGATTTCTGGCATTTATCATTCATTCTGCAAAATAAACAATTTACTAATATTTTGTAGATAATAAAATCTAATATGGTATAATCATAAGTAGACAGTGAGCATCAAGATTAATTAAGTATTATTTTGGAAAGGTGAGAATGATGAAGGAGAAGGGAAGGAATCTATCTATCATGTTTGGGTCAGCATTGGCCATGGTTACAGTTGTTTTAGCCCTGTTTATCCTGCTGCCGGCAGTGGCCCATGCTGAGGGGCCCTATATGGTTCACTATGAGACATATGGGATCCTGGATAAGAAAGACAAAATTCCGGATCTTGAAAACGTGGGATGGGATCAGGGTCAACTTGATGCCACAGAGGGGTATAATGGCACTGATGAGCAGAATATGCCTATTAGTGATTTTTTTGCTAAATATGGAGTTCATTTTGAAGGCTGGTATATTGATAAAGAGCTTACCCAGCCATATGCAGCATCTTATACATATGGGGATCTGGCTAGAGATCCCTCAGTGACATCTGTCACACTCTATCCCAAAATGAGCCTTGTGAAAGAAGACTGGGGGAATGTCACTTATAAGCCCTGGGTTAAGTCCGATTCCCTCCCTGACAGTCCGGATAATTACTGGCTGGTCCGTGATGTGACCCTGGAAGACACGGATGGGGCGGCCTGGACGGCACCTCAGGGAGAGATGAGGATTTACCTGGCTGGCCATAAGATCATCCGGAAAGAAAGTTCCGATGCACAGAAAGGATCAGTAATTTTTGTACCGGAGGGAGCCCATCTCACTATAGAAGATGAACATGAAGGAGAGATCACAGGGGGAGATGCCGGTGATGGAAAGCGAAAAACGGCGGCGGCCTGGCAGTGGTAGAGAATGGTAAGGCCAGGATCCGATCCGGCGGGGTCGTTATTGGTGAAAATGAAGCCACCGGTCACGGCGGCGGCATTGCTCTTCTGGACAAGGGGAAATTGAGCCTGACCGGAGGTGTCACATATAATAAGGCCACCGGCGAGGATTCCTGTGGCGGAGGTGTTTATGTTGATACTACCGCAAAGCTCTCCTTTGGACGTCAGGCCGGCAGTTCCTGGTATGCGGATGAGGAAAGATGGAATGCACATGTGGAAATCAATTTTAATAAAGCCTCCGGAAAGCCTTCGGATGTGCATATGTTTACGTATGCATTGGCTGGCGTTGATAATCGCATTGACATCGATACGCTTGACGATATGTCGAGTCATGATGTTGGTCTAACCTTGGACCCCTGGCCGGAACTGGGTGAACCAGACGCCATATTTACAAACAAATTGGGGGATAAAGACTACAGTTATTTTAAATGTAACAATGAAAACTATGGAATCAAGACAGTCGGATCGGGGAATGACAGAGAAGCAGCAGTTTACCCGTCTAACATTTATACGGTAACTTACAAAGTCGGGAGCGATAATTATGACCAAACGAGGGTAATCGGTGGAAATCCAGTCGAAAAGCCTGATGACCCAGAGAAGCCCGGTGAGACATTCCTTGGCTGGTTCAACGAGGAAGATAATAAGTTCTATGATTTCGATACTCCGGTGACAAAAGATATTACATTGATTGGCGTGTTCAACGGAGACCATTTTCATGATCATAACTATTATAAACCCTGGGACAAAACTAATGAACTTCCCACAGAGGAGGGCTTCTACTATCTGACCGAAAATGTTAATCTGCCTGGATCCTGGACTCCGGTTGCCTGCCAGCATGTACACATCTGCCTGAACGGGCATAAGATTACCGGAGGTGGCGGGCCAATCATTAATCTAAGAATAAATGGGGAGTCTGCCGGAAACTGGCGGGATGTCCATATTTACGACTGCAGTGAAGGGGAGAAAGGGGCTATTGAAGGAAACTCCTCTTCCGAAAGCTCGCTAATTCTTTTAGCTGGTGATGATACGATGACCCTCCACAGCGGAAAGATCTGCAATAATTCCAGCACCGCGACTAATTATGGTGGAGCTGTCAGTGTTTTCAACGAGGGAACCTTTACCATGCTTGGCGGCACTATTACCGGAAATAAGGCGCCTAATGGCGGGGCTGTGTTTGTATATTGGGGGACCTTTATCATGAAAGGCGGCACCATCACAGATAATTCCGCGGTAGAAGGAAATGGCGGCGCGCTATATATCAATACAGATAGTAATTTTGAATTTTATGGCGGCACCATCGAGAAAAATACTGCTGCAGTGTCCGGTGGAGGCGTGTTCGTTAAGGGTGAAGATGAAGGAATCATCACTCTTGATCCTTCCGGTACTGATATGGTCATTTCTGATAATACGGCCAACGGTGCGGTCAATAATGTACATCTTAACAAAGAAGATTCATCGAATCAGGCTACGATCGAGCTGACCGGCGATGGAAAAATGACAGAGAGTTCTGTCATTGGTGTGACTTCCGATGAGAAACCGGGGCAGGATGAGGGCAGCATGGTAACGCTGACTTCCGGCCTGGAGAGCAGGGGTACTATAAATAACTTTAGATCTGATGAAGAGAAATATGTCACTGAAGAAGGTAACAAAGAAGCAGTTCTCAAGTTTAACCCGGTGTATAAGGACTATACCATCGAATATGATCTGGCAGGCGGCAGCCTTGACGAGGGAGAAAGCAATCCGGAGACAGTAAACGGTCTGACGGAAACATTCACCCTGAAAAAACCCAAGAAAAAAGGATATGACTTCACGGGCTGGACCGGCACAGGATATGAGGAGCCTGCAAAGGAAGTGACCATTGAAAAGGGCAGTGTCAACGAAAACATGAAGTTTACTGCTAACTGGACACCGACCATTTATAACATCACATACGATCTGGGCGGCGGAAGACTTCCTGAGGGAAAGACCAATCCCACGGAATATACCATCGAAAGCGAGAAGATTACTCTCATCAATCCGGAAAAAGCAATTAATGATTTTACGGGCTGGACCGGCACAGATCTGAATCAGGAGACCATGGAAGTGGTCATCGAACCGGGATCTGTCGGTGACAGATCTTATGTCGCCAACTTTAAGGATAAATGTACAGATGGACATAAATGGGATGAGGGCAAAGTAACCAAAGCTCCTACGATCAATGAGGAAGGTGTGAAGACATACACCTGTACTGTCTGCGGGAAGACCAGGACTGAATCCATCCCGAAACTGCCTCCTGCCGTCAATCCTGATCAGAAGGGTAGTGACGGAACAGAGGTTGGTCCCGGAGCGAGCGCTGCAACAGCTGAAAAGGCCATCACCGGTATGAAGACCGATAAAGACCCCAAAGGCGCTGTATTTGCAAGACTTCAATTCAACTCGCCCAAGCAGACAAAGAATTCCATCACTCTTAAATGGACCAAAGTCGGACAGGCAAAGACATATGTGATCTACGCAAACAAATGCGGCAAGAATAACAAACCAAAGAAACTGGCGACCCTCACGGGCAGCGGCAGGACATTTAAGAAAGTTGCCGGCAAAAAACTTAAGAAGGGTAGCTACTACAAGTTTATAATAGTTGCTCTTGACAGCAATAATAAAGTGGTGTCCACATCCAAGCTGATTCATGTGGCAACCAAAGGAGGCAAGGCAGGAAATCACAAGAGTGTGACTGTAAAGAAAGCTGTTATTAAGAAGGCAGCGAAGCTGAAGAAAGGCAAGAGCCTCAGGCTGGCCGCCAAAGCAGTCTTACAGTCCAGGAAACACAAGGTGGAGAAGCATGTCGCCATGCGATATGAATCCAGCAACAAGAAGATTGCCACAGTCTCCGCCAAAGGTGTAGTAAAAGGTGTAAAGAAAGGCAAATGTTTCGTATACGCCTATGCTCAGGACGGAGTATTCAAAAAAATCAAAGTTGTTGTTAAATAGTCAAAAAAGGTGTCTGGAATCATTTAGGATCATTTGTCTGTATCTAAATGGTGCCAGGTACCTTTTTACTTCATTGCTGCTATGTTTAAAAAAGAAACCGGACATAGACCGCATGCTAAAGGTTTGTTTTGCAATCGGCCTTTGTTCAGAAACAGTAAAAGTATTCACTGTTGCCAGGATTCTGCCGGTGGTGACACCCATTA
>CACZNZ010000505.1 GCA_902782625.1 uncultured Lachnospiraceae bacterium
CGCGATAATCCCTCTTCCGGCACATCCAAGCCCCGGCGTAGGTCCACCTGTCTCTATGCACAGCACATCACCGTATCCTACCTTGGAGATTTCCTCCAGACTCTCCGGTTCCTCGTCATGGATTCTGTAATAGTCCATCACTGAAACCGGCGGTTTCCCGCCAAGAAGATTAAAAGTAGAGTCTGCCTTAGGATCACATCCAATCTGTATCACTTTTTTCCCCAGTCTTGAAAAAGCAGCGGAAAGATTCCCGGTCACCGTGGATTTTCCAATACCACCTTTCCCATAAATTGCTATTTTTAACATAAAAAAACTCCTTATACTTTACACGACTCGTCACGTGTAAAGTATAAGGAGTCACTTGTCCCTATCTTACAACTATTCCAGCGCGGAACACCTTGCTGTCAGAGTCGCTTTGGGTCAGTATAGCATGTTTCCGAACACAAAGCAAGAAGACAGCAATCGATCAGGCAGGTACATTGGCCTCTCCGTAACGCCCCTGATACTTTATTTGATATTAAGGCGAATGGTATCTCCTCTGTAGAAAGAGAAGTAAAGATATGCAATCTGCCCTTTTTTCAAAGTGATTTTTCCTGTTCTTTTCGTAAGAAACCTATCTTTCACCGGACCTGTCTGTTTATGATATTTTGATGAGACATAAAGAGAATTATCCGTACCACCCTGTGTCTTCATATCCATGATTGTAATCGAAGACTTAGAATACTTTGAAGGCAACATACAATAGAAAAATCCGCTACTATAGCTACTATTTTTGCCAGGTCTTACTTTATAGAGTGTAAAGCTGTACTTTTTGGTCTTTGTTGCTTTAAATGCAGCATATCCACTCCCTTTTTTCCCAAGTTTGATATCGTAGGTACCTCTCTTTACCACACCAGCCTTCTTTTTCGCAACGCTGGTACTTGTGGTAAATGCACAGTTTTTCAGCTTCTTTACCTTGACCTTAGCATCTGCCGGCACTGCAATCAGAGCGAATGCCAGAAACATTGCTAAAAAGGCTGTCATAATTCTCGTACTTTTCATCTTAAACCCTCCATTCATAACTTGTAAACGATTTACTGATTATATTATAACACAGATAGTCTAACTTTAGTAGCAACCAGTTTATAAATAAATAAAAAAAGAGTCCTATACCATTCTGATACAGAACTCTTCTTCATTGTTATATTTACATATCGACAATCTCATTTGAGATGTTATGGTGTAAAGACTAACGTTTGCTGAACTGCGGAGCTCTACGGGCTTTCTTGAGACCGTATTTCTTACGCTCTTTCATTCTCGGGTCACGGGTAAGATATCCGGCTTTCTTAAGGATCGGACGATACTCAGCGTCTGCCTCACAGAGAGCTCTGGCGATACCATGACGGATTGCACCTGCCTGGCCTGTATATCCGCCACCGTGTACGTTAACGAGTACATCAAATTTATCTGCTGTGGATGTAAGCTCTAATGGCTGACGAGCGATTACTTTGAGTGTGTCATAGCCAAAATAGTCATCCATATCTTTCTTATTGATCGTTACCTTACCTGTTCCTGGCATAAGATAAACTCTTGCTACACTGCTTTTTCTTCTGCCGGTTCCGTAATATCTTGTAGTAGCCACTGATTCGTACCTCCTTAGTTATACTTTAACTCTAAAGTCTGCGGTTTCTGAGCAGCATGCTTGTGCTCCGGTCCAGCGTACACGTGGAGCTTCTTGAACATCTGACGTCCTAAAGGTCCTTTTGGCAGCATACCCTTGACAGCGAGCTCGATAACCTGTTCCGGCTTCTTTGCGAGTTTTTCGCGAAGCAATGTCTCTTTCATTCCTCCGACATACTCACTGTGATGATAGTAGATCTTCTGATCAAGCTTTTTGCCTGTCACTTTGATCTTCTCAGCATTCACGATGATTACATGATCGCCGCAATCCATATGCGGTGTGTAGATCGGTTTGTTTTTTCCACGAAGGATGCTGGCAACCTCAGAAGCCAGACGTCCTAATGTATGTCCCTGTGCATCTACTACATACCAGTCTCTTGTGATGGTATCCGGTGTAGCCATAAAGCTTTTCATGGTTCTAATCCTCCTGTGTGTTCATGGGAAATGTTTCGGTTTAAGACACGGCTTCCTGGCTGTCCGGACCCTCCGCCGTATCGGATCTGCCTGGCAATTGACAGATCTATGACAAAATGTCTCCCGGGGCTTTGGGATGACATTCTTCTAGCTATATAAGCATTCACAATAAAGAATTATATAACAGACTTTTCAGTGTGTCAATGAATTTTTTCTCATTTATGACAACCATTTTCTGATATTACTGTCTGTGGGAGGGATGTCGTAAGGCCATTCAATCAGCCGAACATCATTTTCCTCGCAAAGGCGCTTTTTTTGTCGATCCAGTTCCTTCCTCTGCAGCAGAGCTTCTTCTCCACCAAAAAACTCTATCGGGCGATAGTGCTGAACGCCCTGATATTCAATCGCCGTTCTGATGGACGGAATATAGAGATCCAGACTCTGTCTTCCCAGCCATTCGGGCCGGTACTGATACAGCGTATCCGGATACCGGTTCCTCACAGCATGGAACAGAGACAGTTCATGTTTCCATTTCGGTCTGATCACGCCCTCGGCCGTAAGCCGGGTTCTGATCCTGGTCCGTTCGTACCTCCAGTTCGTTTTATATCCGTCCTTTTCTTCATATAGCGCAATATCAGTATACCACCATTGAAAAAATGGCATAATGATCTCGGTGAGATTGCGGAAGAATTCCAGTTCAGAGGAAAAATACCCACTTTCCAGGATGTGACGGATGTTCCTTCTGACATAAACTGTTTTAACAGGATTATGATAATACGGCAGATTTCCCTGATATTTCGCAAGCCTGTCCGGAAGGTAAGGCGAACGAAGGACAATCCCATCTTCCCAAAGATGGTTCTGATACCACGGAAGCGAGTAATCATAGAGAGAATATCCCCCGTAGAGATCCTCCGAAGCATTCGTATAGAGAAGATGAAACATCAAAAGGATATCATCCATCTGTCTTTTATCAAAGACCGCCAGGTAATGGACCTTTTCTTCATCCGGAAACAGATTCTTTACCGGGTGGAAGGATTCTGCTTTCCTGCAGACCTCCGTAATCACAAAAAAC
>CACZNZ010000506.1 GCA_902782625.1 uncultured Lachnospiraceae bacterium
ACGCTGTAATCACTTGCCCGGTGTTTGCTATATGGTGACACCGGGTTTTTAGTACATCAGTATTCAGGAGGGAGACGAGAATAAAACTCTCACTCGAAATCAAAAACTGTCTCCGCGTGATATACTATGTAAATAGCGAGCCTGGATACGGATGGTCAAACTATCTGTGCTGATTGAGAGCACCAACCACATCCTATCCGCTCGCTTTTTTGAAGAAATAATGCTTTGTTTTTTACCCTATATACCTTATCGCGATCTTTATCTGCGACTTATATCTGGCTGGAAGTGTATTGCCCGCCTGGATATTGTCGCTTCTTCCGCTTGTACAGTCAGCATATTTGCCATCGCCTTCATAGAATATTGTGTGATAATACCCACTGCCGTTGTACAGGCCGAGTATGTCGCCCTTTTTCAGCATGCTCAGAGGGATCGCGTTGCCGCCGTTGCGGATCACTGTGCAAGGAACACCAACCAGCCTTGTAGCAAGTCTGCTTGCCTCCGCATCCGAACTATAGGACAGCAACCTGTTCCACGCGCCATTGTCTATCACACCGCAGCTGCATCTGCATCTTATGCCTGCTCCATGATGCCAGCAGGCAAATGCAAAGCCTATGCAGTTCCATCCGCGATAAGCTCCTGCAGGATGATCATTGCATACCGGGCATTCATGAGTTCTGCTGTCTGATTGATTCCAGCGAACATAGTGATAACTGTTGTCGCCCGCTATCATGGCAGCCCAGGCAGAGGCGTTGCCGCTGATCACGCCGGAGTTATACCCCGGCACGCCATAGCCCGCGATCTGTCTCGACCCTACTGAATGTGTCAGCCGTCTGCACACATCAGAAACATTCCCCTCTATTGTTGTTAATGTCTTTCCGTCGCAAGATTCGACTATGCCGGTATGGTCTATCTTTCCATCACGTTCAAAGTCGAAGAATATAATGTCTCCGGGTTTTGGCGAATAGCCCGCGCTCGCCCATCGATGATGCGTTTTGAACCAGTTGGCGCCATCACCGCACACGGCATACTTTGGTATTATTCCCTCCTTGATATATCCGCACTGATCAGCACACCAGCTGACAAAGCATGCGCACCATTCAACACGACCGGTAAAGCCCATCCACTTCCAGAATTTGTCACCGCCCACATTACCGAGCTGTGCTTCAGCGACTTTTACTATGGCTGTGTCCCCCGGTCCTATACCATAAATATCATAGGCAAAATAGTCCCCATTCTCATCGCCTGTCATCGTGAAGGCAGTCCCACAGAACAAAAGCACAATAACGATTATGAGAGCTATTGCGGTTCCTGTTGTAGCAGTAGCGAATAGAGCTTTTGCGCTTTCCATCATATCCCTGATTACTTTCCCTGCTTTGCTTGCAGTTCGTCCGCTATTTCTTTTTCCGTCGACCCCAATAACGCGCCAAAACCCACTGACAGAATAGTTGGCCCTTATCTTTGTGATCGCATGGTTTTTCCCACGTTCACGGATAAGCTCTTCATTAGTCTTCGCAGTATAGCCTCTGATACTGCTTCGATCATCCGGATGATCAGGGAATTTTCCGGTCTTTCCATATCTCCGGTCCCGGCGAACCACCGGTGCTCTGGCCGGATCCTGAGGATCCTTTACATCGTCTTCAAATGGTTTCCGGCTATTCCTGGCTGTTTTTGCTTCATGCTGCTGTACAGGCCTGTAACTTTTGGGATGTTTCTGGCTGTTTTTTGTAGTTGCCGGATCAACATGTTCGGTCTGTCTGTTGGTTTCACCTGGATCCCTGCGAACTTCTGGTCTTTCTGAGCTGTAATGGATTAACTCATCACTTCTGAATGCTATCTGTTGCTCACCGGAGCTGCCTGTTCCGTACTCCTCAGTACTGTAAACGACCTCATCATCAGTCACCCACGTATCATCCTTCCCCTCTTTGGCAAACTCTGATACTTGTCGTTGAATGTGTTCAGCTCCTGTCTTCGTCGCATAAGCCGCACTGACGGCAGCATTTTCGATCTTTCTCTGCGCATATGCATTTGAATTACCATCATCTTCTCTTTCCCTGCTGGTATCTGTGTGTGCAGCTTTCATCCTGATGCTCGCTTCCTTCACATGGTGCATCGCACTGGCAGCACGGTCGAGAGTCTTGATAGTATTACGGTCTACCTTTCTTGTTTTGATATCTGCCATTTGGCCACCCCCTCCTTTCCTCAAAAAATGTAACGGAAGCGGTTTCCCGCTTCCTTATCCGGTCTACCAACTCTGCTTCAGATATCCTTCGATGATCTCATCAAAAGCCGGGTTGTTCTTCTGGACTTCCAGTATTTTGCGCTTGAAATCAGCTTGCTCTTCAGATATATGTCCGTCCGCTTCCTCAATTCTTTCCTGCTCCACTACCTCTGACAGTTTGGTCGTAAAGAGTTTATACAGTCTGGTATCCCTCGGTATGTTGTTCTCGAAAGGCACGAGGCTGGATCCTATCTTGATCAATCCGTGTCCCGGCTCTACATTCGTAATATACGACAGCTGCTTGTCAGAGATGTTCAGAAGATTAGCCAGTTCTATCCTGTCTGTAGCCGCCTGATTGAGCATGATGATGAACTCAGAATTTGCAAGCATGGTCTTGGCAGTATGCGACTGGAGTAGGTCTCCGACGTTCTGCGTCATGCCGGTACAGAATCCGCCGTACTTTCTAACTCTCTTCCACAGCTTGTAAAGGAATTGAGCAGAATACTCATGCATGAAAAGCAGATACACCTCATCAAGGAAGACGAATGTCTGTCTCCCCTGCTTTCTGTTCCTGGTGATACGGTTGAGTATCGAATCTAGTATCACCAGCATTCCCACCGGTCTGAGCTGTTCGCCGAGTTCGTGGATGTCATAGCAGATGAGATTGTTGTCGGTATCCACATTGGTCTGCTTTGCGAACGTGTTGAGCGTCCCTTTGGTGAAGATCTCAAGTTCGAGCGCCAGCTGCTTTGCTTCTGGCTCCGGCTGCCTCAGAAGTTCCTCATGCAGATCGACCAGTGTTGGGGATTCGCCCGTAAAATTCGCCTGCTTGCAATAGCGGTAAACATTCTCGGTGCAGCGGTCGAGTATCGACTGCTGACCTCTTGAAAACTTGTGGTCCGGGATTATCTGCTCAAACAGGGACAGCACGAACTGTGATTTCTCTGCCACGGGATCGCCGTCTCCGTAATTGAGGTTGATCTCCATCGCGTTGATGTGATTCTGTGACGTAGCAGACATACTGATCACCGTCCCGCCAAGTGCGCGGGTAAGTCTGATATATTCTCCGTCCTGATCCACTACGACCGTGTCAACATCATCATTCACATGAAGACAGGTTATCTCGTGTTTTCCTATCACCGATTTGCCGGCACCGGATACCCCGAGAATGAAAGAATTACCGTTCATCAGTTTGCGTCTGTCAGCCACGATCAGATTTTTTGATATGACGTTGTTGCCATAATAGATACCATGGTCATCGCAGACCTCCTGGACCTTGAACGGCATGAACACCGCAAGCGACTCTGTCGTGAGGGTCCTAAAAGCATCTATTTTTCTGACACCGTACGGAAGCACTGTTTTGAGCCCGTCCAGCTGCTGGTATCTGAGGATAGTCATCTGACAGAGCTTCTTCCTGACTATGGCCAGTATCTCCTCAGTGTCTTCGTCAAGCTGTTTCTTGCTGTCGGCCGTGTGCACCATCGTGATGACCGCAAACATCATCCTCTGATCCCTCGTCGTCAGATCGTCAAGGAACTCCTTGGATTCCTTCCTCTGCTGCTCCAGGTCATACGGGATAACTGCCGAAAAATTATTGTTCATGTTCTGCTTGCGCTGCCATGTCGTGATGTTCGTCTCTACCCCAAGGAGCCTCTGCTCGACTTCCTTGACCGCCTCATCTGTCGGGATCGGCACAATGTCGATGGACAGCATCATGTTGCGGCTGAAGTCTGTCAGCTCCGCGACCATGTCATCGCTGATATACGATGCATAGTCCCTGAGCAGCAGGGCTCTTCCATACTTGCCTCCGATCATGAAATAGTCGCTGTGATTCTCATAGCTGTCAGGGCAGATATAGTCACGGAAATCGTGTCCCTTCCGCATATGATCCCTGATATCGAAGTGGAAGTATGCCTCATCGCCCTGTCTCATGAAATCATGGATGATCCTGAGCCTCTCTTCTGCCTTGACCTCAGTGCATATAGAGCCAAGCCTGGCAAAGTGAGATATAAGATCTGCGCCTACACGATTGAAATAGTTCCTCGCATCGCCGATATTCTTACGGAACACCGAGATCGTGACATATTTATCTTGTACGATGGAGTTTGCTCCCATAGCGTTTTCCAGCAGGATGTCGTTATATTCACTGCGGTATTCATCAAGCTCATCGCCTTTCAGCTTCATCATTATCCGTTCTTCAAAATCGGCCTTGTTGATCCTGCGGTTAACGATGTTTATCTTGGTGGTACTGCCTGGATCGAGCGAGTTCAGCAGCTCTGAATAAAGCAGGAACATACCCTCCTTGTCTCCTCTGGAAGCCACTGCGTAGTTGATATCCGTGAACTTATACGTTTTGCTGTACTTGTTCTTTCCGACATAAAAAATCCCGTCAGGCCATATTGCTCTGACGGGAATGATCTCCTGCACTTTACCGGGAACTACGAACTTTTCTTTGTCCTGCTTGAGGACATTGCTGAATGTCCTGATCATCTTTTCTTCGCCCCCTTTCTGCGTGAATGCTTCTTCTGTCTAGCACCTTTTCTGTGACACTGTGGTTTCCCATTATTCTGCTTGCTTTCGGGAACCAGCATTTCGTAATAATAATTCGTATTACCGAAGGTCAGCACCTTAGGTATGAGCAGTGTCGATTTGATCCATGCCCATATGAACTTCTCAGCTGTCATTCCGTTGTACTTGAGAAAGCCCAGTACTGCGAACGGGAATGCTGCTACGATACAAAGCCAACTAGTGGTCTCGACCCCAAGAAGGGGCTTGAGACCAAGATAGATACCAACTGCTACTCCACACGCCAGAGCAGAAAAAATGAACTGTCTCAGCGACAGTCCAAAGAACATTGCCTCAGTATAGTCTCTTATTTCGCGATTGACTTTCACTTCCATCACCGCTACCTCCCTTCTGCCACTCTGTCGCCCCTTTCTCTGTTCAGACTGACCTTGCCTAAACTGCGGGAATCTCTGTCATAGTGGTAGACATTGTCAGAGAGGATATCCTTTGGTTCAACAACACTCCTGTTCGCCTGCTTTACCATATCAACAAGATCCTTTTCTTCGATTCCCTGCGACTGAGGTACTATGATGGTTTCGTGCACAGAGCTAGGGAGCACATAGTAGCTGTCGCCCAGAATATCTGCGACCTTTTCCTTCATACCGCTTGCAAACAGCGCTGCTGCACCGAACGATCCGCTTTCGTTGGACAGTACATACATACCCGCTACATCATCCGGATCCAGAGGGTCACTGCGGTCGAGCAGGTTTTCCTTGATCGGACTGAAAAGTGCAGCGCTCATATCTGTAAGCATCGGCGGATCTACTCTTCCGGTATTCTCCATTGCTGTATGGAGAAGCTCTTCCATATCATATCCGTTCTGCTCCACGATACTGTTATTGACCGCGATCCTCCAGTCTCCGGTCTCTGTCCTGTCCATATTGATGTCTACCATGACCGCAAGGCCGTTGCCGACGCTCATATACGGTTTGTCTCTCAGAAAGTCGCGGTTACGCTTCTTCTCGACAAGTCTGACTGTAAGATTGTCCCTGACATTCTCCCAGCTGAGATCGACTTCCGGCGGTCTTCCGATCATATCTGCATGCATTGCGGCAGCCGCGAGCTCCTCAGCAATGTCTGGGATCTCAGTGCCGGACTCATACCTTGAATACGCTTCTTCCAGATAAAGCGTTGGTGCTGCATCTGAGCCGTCTCTCCTGAATGTCAGGCCGTGCAGCTTCTGGTCATTCATTTTGACCACTTCGATCTCACCGATCTCCATCGAAGATCTGATCGTCTCCGGCAGAAAATCCATAACATCTGCCTTTATTTTTTCTGTGAATTCACTCTTGTTAAGCATTTTTCTGTTTCCTCACTTTCTCGCTCATCCTCAGATAGACTCCGAACCTTCCGATACGGTTCAGAGTCATGTCTTCTTCTGTTTCTTTTGTTTCAGTACCGCTAAATTCGATTCTGAACTCCTCAGTGATAAGATCTTTCATTGTTGTCCTCCTTCCTTAGATCCCTACTACCTCGTGCACCAGACGATCACTCATTTTGACTGCACCAACCAGAACGCACATGTTGAACACAAGCTCACCGACGTACTTCCATACCATGGTTGCCGCAGCTGCATCTTTATCCACTACAGGCGGGCTGACAGTGAACTTGCTGAATATGATGCAGGCAAGCACTATGATCGCCCCCTCCAGACACACGGCAGCATAGCTCTTGAGAAAACTGACGCCGATACTCTGAGTCGGCTGGCCGGCAAATGTCGAAAGAGGTATCGGTGATATTGCCGTATACATATAGAGGCGGAAGAAGCGCGCATATACCGTCAGGATTATGATGAACGACAGCACTGTGATGAAAAGGCTGCCGATCAGCGTTACCGCCCAAAGCGGGATACTTTCGAAGAAACCGCAGTCTTCGATGGCATCTATCATTTCGCTCGGCAATGTTGTTTTGCTGCTGTTTCCGACTCCCGAGGAGCGCATGATGGTAGACATCACACCCTGCGCTATGTTGAAAAGCGCCATCATAAGATCCAGACCATACGTCACAACGCCCTTCGCGATCGCGAATCTGATAAACAGCTTCAACGCATGCTCCGGCCTCTTGATGTCCGTAAGACCGGCACTCGTCTTCACCACACCGACCAGAAAAAAAAGAACGAGGAGTGCAAGCCCAATCGCTTTCACTGCCCCGTTGATCTGCACGATGACATGCCATATGCCCCCGCCCTTGAAACTCTGCGGTGATGTGGTCAGCAGCGACCACACTTCAGCCATCTTATTGTTCCACGTATCCAGCGCGTTCTGCAGGTTCTGTACTACCCAGTTATCCGACATAACACATTCCTCCTCTCTGCATTGATTTCACACACATTTGAGTCATTCCTCCTTTCCATCCGATATTGGTGTATATAAAAAGCGCCGGCGTTGCACGATCGCAATCCCGGCGCATGTAATAATCAATATTCTTTTATCTTGTCATGCTATTTAATCAGCTTCTGGGCGTGACTGATTTTTGGTCTTTTCTGTGTCAATATCGACAATTCCTATACGTCTTGTAATATCATAGACATCCTGCATCATTTCATAGAAACCGATGATCGGCAACCCGCCGCCCATGTTAGTACGCATGGCTATATCCCATTGTTCCAATGAGAACTCATAAAACGCCTGCTGACAATGATTATCCAAAGTAGCTGTATATGCATCAATCGCATCATGATACTGAGGAATCATTTTCAGCATCCCTGCATTGATCGTAAATTCAGGAATCATCTCAGCCTCACGAACATCATGACAGTCCGGAAGGTTCTTGCCTTTATCCTGACGAAGTTCTTCTCTTATTATCATGAGGATCCTGCCCAGCTTGTTCTTTCCTTGCCATTGGGAAGTATCATATATCCTCTCATCATTCGGCGACAGTCCGATTCCCCATATCTGGTCATATGGCGAGCACTCTGCCAGAACTGTGTTATCAGTAGACAAAAGGATCTCACGCAGCTCAGGATTCTGTTCAAACTTAGCCCTGACACCTCTCTTCACTATGGTCGTGCTGATACGTGTCCAAAGCTTGTCATCAAACTCCTTGAACTTCGTGCGTCCTATCTGTTTTGCTTCAGCAGGGTCGTCGGTAGCCATGACTTTATCAGCAAGTCCAAACTGTCTAAAGGTCAGTAGCTTATGATACATCATAAACTGCTCTACAGATGAATACCTAATACCGGCATATACGAAGTCAGCATTATACCAATTACTGAAACAGCCATACTCATCATATTCGTGCCAGAATCCAATAAACTCAGGATGCTCTTCCCTCATCTTTTTCTTTTTTGTTTTTAACGACTTAAGTTCCCCAAAGTTACGATAAAACTCATCGAAATTGTAAGATCTGCCTTTAGTACTCAGCACTGCGAAATCTATACTTTTGAACAGTCCGTCTACATCTTTTCCGTCAAAGCGGAACTCACTAATGACCTGATAAAAGATATCGGAAACGATCCTGGCATCATTATTGAACGCTCCGCATCCGAAGGCTCCAAGAACAAGCCTTCTGTATCCACAGTTAGCAGCACAAATCAGCATCCCTTCGATACGATGATACATCAGCTTCCTATACTTGCTGTCATCGACCTTTGTTATCGGATCAAGTATTGGTGCAGCACATGTCATTACAGAGACTAAAGTTGTGTTATCAAGATAATCCCCATTTGCATCCTTAAAGATCTCCACATCAGGTGTAATGATGATGGCATCTGATCCTTTTCTGGTATGGAGAGCTCTGTTATAGCGGTAGTAACCCGCAGCATTGTCGCTTTCTATCGAAAGCAGCAATGTACTCTGTCTGCACAGATCCTCTTCCTGTGCTTTAGCTCCACGCCTGACTCCGCCGCCAATATGAATAGGATTGGCAAGATTAAGTACCAGCACTTTGTCTTCCGGATGATCAGCTGCTATCTGTCTGGCAAGCGCATAGGAATCGGCATTAACACACGAAAAACTGCATTCTCCATCCAGCCCTGGTATATCAGGCTTCTGAACCCTGATGCCATCGAGCTGATCTGGTAAATAGACTGTAGCTGCAAGCATCTGTTCTTTGTTTAATTTCAGAGCTGTCTCTTTACCATCACATATAAACTTCCCGGACTCACATACTTTAAGTGTATCGTCCAGTATCCTCAGGTTATCATCTCTCATAGTTTAACCGCCTCCAAGAATCTGCCCTACTGCCGTTATAAGACTTGCAGCCATCACTTTTTTAGGAGCTATGCTATCCCGCTCAAGAGTAGATATCCAGCTATAAAGGCATGAGCTGTCATCATGACTGGAAATCCAATGAAGAAGTGTGGCGAATGCATCTTTGAATTAGTAAGTACCATAACCAAATAACCACCGAATGCACCACCTATGACCCCCAGAAAAACTAATAACATCTCAGAAGGCTTCCATTTTGGTCTGGATGTATCACGATCTCTAATGAACACCACTATCGTAATCGCATTGATTACTAGGAAATATGCTATCAAAGCAATGTGATGTTGCCATCCTCCTTGAACTCCTTCCATTCCCATATTAAAAGGATCACATACTATGCAGTAAATAATTGCCCAGCAAAGTGTCTGAGAAATTACAATAACGTACCAATTAGCATTATGTTTCCCAATCCTTTCTCTCAATGCTAGGAAGGATAACAGCATGCCTAGTCCACCTCCGGCTAAAGCTAGGATGTCTTCAATGGTATGAAAAAAAGTTTGCTTATCACCGTCATATGCTTCTGTAAGATCATATATCAAATGATCAATACACATAATAAGGAATGTAACAACATTAATAATAATGAGATACCATTGAAAACTTGTAAACCAAGGGAGTGTACCATCTGAATGATACTGATTAAGGTTATCTACTGGAAATGAATTGATAAGAAACCATCCCGCCAAGATACATGCTGCTATCGTACCGATTCCCATCAATACCGAATTTGCTCTACCATTTGACGGGCACAAATTTAAGCAAAATCTCTTTTTTATAGGAAACAACAGCTGCATACCCTTCTGATTCGGCAGGTCTAAAAGCAAATGACTGATCATTCCAATACAGAAAGGCAATGCCAAAGGTTCACAAGCGAGTATTAGTGCACCTGTAAATACTACAACAGAAAGTATTGAGTGTGTAAATGATCTGTGACTTGACACCATTACTCCATATGCCGCCCCTGCTATAAATAGAAGTATTCCGGCTAGTGTTTTTATGCCCCAATTCGAAATAACGAAGTCGCAGATTCCCCCTCCAACTCTATAATCTACAAACAAGCAGAGGCCTGTAACAATTGCAGTAAGAATAAAGCCGCCGGCTTCACCTTCGGCCTCTCCGTCACTCAAATCAATATCACTTATCCACCCTCCAACGGCTCCTCCTGCTACTGCTGTTATAACACCAGGCATTGTATCAGGATGAACTATCGCGAGTGATGCGGCAACCCCAACTGCTACATGTGTTTTTCCAAGCATCCTACTTTTTCCCTCAATACATAGAGCTAGATTCGAAATAATTGTTTGGTATTATTAATGATATCTTATACCTTTTGGGTGGTCAATTAATAAGCGACTTTGTCTATACTCACCTATATGCATCGTATTCTTGCAAGCAAAGGCGCTCTTACTACGGACGCTGCATTTTGCAAATTTGATTCTTGAAGAAAATGAGTGTAGACACTTGCCCTGCTATGTAAACGGCAGCACTACGCTGCCGTGGTAGCCTATGGATTCCTGATCTATCCAACGATCATATTAAGAATCTCCTTAGTAAAAACTATTATGATCCCACCCGCAACTGTCAGGAATCCGTTGGCGCGCTGGCTGGGATCATGTGACTTGAGTGAGAGCCCTACTTGCATGATGCCCAGTCCGAGCAATATCAGTCCAATCGCGCGGATGAGACTGAAGATGAAATTCGAAAGATTATTGACAGTAGTGATCGGGTCTCCATCTGCATACGCTGTACACGCACCAATAACGAACGCGATCACCGCCGTGATATAAATGATCAGCGCCAGTTTCATGGTACCGGTCGCTCCTGTAAGATTGATTAGTTCATTCTTTTTCTTGTTGTTCATTTTGATTTGCCTCCATTTCTTCAATGACATCCGATTCCGCCATGAGAACATAGTCTTCGGCAGAAGCTGTTATGTCGGCATCTGTTATCCCCCATGTTTCATTGCCGAGCATCTTATCTGTCGTGAGACTGATCGTAAATGCTGCTTCTCTTGCCTTACCGTGTATATATTGCTCTGCACCACCGTCTTCCGTCAGTCCGATTTTTGGATGCTTCATGAGATCATACTTTTGATCGATGACCGGTCTCTCACCTCTTATGAACAGGATCGCTTTGTTGTTATCCAGCAGGCGCACCTCCTCCGGTGTCATAAGCTCCCGCCCGAGTCTCTGCATATTGGTAGCATAATTGCCGTTCTTACCGGAACTCTTGTTGTGGGTATTGGTATCGATCGTCTCCTTGCCGATGAGCTCCGATACATACTTATGAGTTTCGCGCTCATTGCCGCCAAGGTACAGGAACTCATCACAGTTGCCGACGATCGATTGCCACTGCTTCTCGAACAGTGCCTTGAGCTGAGACAGATTCTGCAGAATGATGCTGACCGATACTCCTCTCGATCTCATTACTGAAAGGATCTTGTCAAAGTCATCGGGGAGCGCAAATAGTGATAGGTAAGCCTCTGATGTCTCCATCTCGGGCTTTTCCCCCACTCCACACCGTACGTGATAGTTTCCCATCATACG
>CACZNZ010000507.1 GCA_902782625.1 uncultured Lachnospiraceae bacterium
ACAGCCAGTTTCTGTTCTTTGTCAGCCATATCGGTGTCATACCGGCCGCAGGCTGTAAGCACAGTGCATCCGTGATCATAGGGGGCGGTTGGCGATATGGCGTTGTTATGAAGGCTTATCAGGAAGTCTGCTTCATGTTCTCTGGCAAATGCAGTTCGGTCTTCCAGACCGATGAAAGTATCGTCTTCCCTGGTTAAGAGAACTTTGACATCTGCATAATTTTCCAGTTCATCCTTTAAAGCCTTTGCTATCTGGAGATTCAGATCTGATTCATCTGCCGTGTCATTGGAAGCACCTGAATCCGTTCCTCCATGGCCCGGATCCAGCACTAAAGTGAGCATATCCTTCTTCCGTGCGCAAAGGCGTACAGAAGGGGCGGAGAGAGCAGTTATAGCAGCAATAGAGAGGATGATGGACAGATACAGATATTTCATGATTGATTTAGTCCCTTTCGGTTCGATTTTATTTATATTTTACAATGGAAAATAAAGCTTGACAACCGAACGTTTGTTTGGTATAGTAAGAACACAAAGAGAGAACAAATGTTCGATAACAGATTTGGTTAGGAGGGGAATCATGAATCGTCAAAAAACTGCAGGAACGATAAGATTGTTGAAGGAGAGAAATATCAGAAGAGCCAGAGTGAGAATCATAAGAACCAGATTGATTCTTTTTACGGCATGTATGTTGATGATTATGCTGATGGCAAAAGTAGTTGCCGGTAAAGAAGCTGTTGTTGATGCGAATACCACACCGACAAAACTTCAGTATAAGGTAGTAGAAGTACAATCGGGTGATTCTTTGTGGAAGATTGCGAAAGAGAATTATTCAGAAGAATTCAAAGATATCTATTCCTATATCCATGAGATCAAAGAATGTAATCACATCCGAGGAAGTGTTATTTATGCAGGACATAAACTGACTGTTCCGTATTACGAATGAGATGAATGCCAGATAGCGAGGGTGCATGATATACCAGCAAAGGTCTAATCCATATTAGGTCTATAATATCCATAAAGACGAAAGCCGAACATGAAATAGCTCCCAATGTTCGGCTTTCTCTTATTCATATGAATTATTACTATTTTTTATTATTCTCACGCAGTTTTACTTTTCCTGCAGCCATACGGCGTCGTTCGTCTTCCATGGCAGCATAGTGTTTTCTGGTAGTGTTGACATCACTATGCCCGAGAACATCAGCGACAAGGTAGATATCGCCGGTTTCACGATAAAGCTGTGTTCCATAGGTACTGCGGAGTTTGTGAGGTGTGATTTTCTTTAGTGTAGTCACAGTCCTTGCATATTTTTTGACCAGATTTTCAACAGAGCGGACACTCAATCGGCTTTTTTGCATAGAAAGGAATAAAGCATCCTCCGATCCTTCCTTAGGAATGATCTTTTTTCTTTCTTCAAGATAGTTAAGAAGAGCTTCCGCAACTTCATCACCAAAATATAGAATGACCTCAGCGCCACCTTTACGACGAATCCTCATGCCATATGTGGAGAAGTCCAGGTCATGGATATCCAGTCCGACACATTCAGAAACACGGATTCCTGTACCCAGCAGAAGAGTAAGAAGCGCCAGATCGCGTGTCTTTGTTTTGTTGTGATATTTTTTCTGAGATTTCGTCAGTTTATCACCATTCTCTACAGCATCAAGCAAAAGAGCAACTTCGTCTGGTTCCAGTCTGATGATAGCCTGTTCGTGTTTTTTTGGAATATCCAGAAGACTGGCGGTATTGTTTTTGATTTGTTGTTTACGATAGAAAAAACGATAGAATGAACGCATGCTGGCTGTTTTACGCATACGTCCGCGTTCCTCGTTGGTATAGATCTTATTTGCATCCGATTCATATAGTTTGATATAATCAAGATATTCCTCAAGCATCGTCAAAGTAATCTGGTCCAGAACTGAGACAGGCCAGCTTTTGACAGGCCCTTCATGCAGATTTGGATATTCTTCTTCCAGGAAGTGAAAGAAGACCTTGAGATCATAACCGTAGGCAATCCTGGTCCTGGATGAAGTAACAGGCTCTATACCTCGAAAGAATTCTCTGCAAAAGGAAGGAAGTTCTCTGCAAAGCTTACGAAGCCGCTTTTCGTTTTCAATATTTACTTTATCATGATAAGATCCATGTTGCTGCATTGCTTCAGTCAAATCCTTTCGTAGTAACGTATGGATTGCAAGAGCTGCATTGCAGCGAAGCAATCCGTGATAGCTTTTGACCTTTGCATTTTAATATAGCATAATTACAGGGAGGATTCAACTTTTGAGAAAAATCATAAGAAATATGATGGGAATCTTTATATTAGCAATTCTCATTTTTTTATCATATATAGTATTACATACAATGTTATCTGAACAAATAACACAATATATAGAATGGTTAGTATCTGTTTTTCGATGACCTGTTTTTGTTCCCAATTACAGAAATGATTGTGATAAATTCAGAATCTATTTCAGTGGAATGGTCATTTCCTGGCCTGAAGAACTATTAAACATCTCACTTAGACCTTTTACCTGGAGGGTGACATCACCTTCTTGATCATTTAGTTTGTAGGTCAGTGCGCATTCGAGTTCTCCGCCTTTTTGCACTTGTTTAATGCTGTTTCCTGATGCATCATCCCCGTCCATAGTTATCGCCATTTCACATTGTACGCTGTTTTGGAATACTTTAGGGTAAAAGGCTGTCTGGATTGATTGGGCATCATCATCTTCATTATGAAAAGTAAAAAATATGCGGATTGCCGGATTGCCCTCATAATCCTCTACGATTTTATGCTTTTCATATTTTAAAAATGAACCATTCTCTAATTTTAGATTGATTTTCTTTACTTTACCGGATTCAGATTCTTCCACTTTTTCTTCTGTAGTTTCTGTCTCTCCTTTTGACTCAATCTTTACAGAATTGTCAATTGTCAGAGAATTCAAAATCTTTTTATAGTCTTTGGCATATGGATTGCCTGCTGCTTTTTCATAGCATATTACCAGAGTATACATGTTTTGTTCTCCACAAACAATGTGGGATTCTCCTATGTATTCTTTTCCGTTAATCTCCTGTGTAAAATCAAAAGAAAATCCTTTATATCCCGAGTTTTCTTCAAGA
>CACZNZ010000508.1 GCA_902782625.1 uncultured Lachnospiraceae bacterium
AGAAGAAGCAATAGAAGGACATATAATGCTGCAGTAAAACATAGCAGAAGAGCGAATTGCGCGGCTTTCGTTTCCTGGGCACTTCAGAATTACGGTGTCATGAAACCGACAAAGACGTTCTATGCAAAAAGCAGTGGAAAAGTATGTAAAAAGCAATCTTTTTATAAGACAGCTGGGAAGTTTATCAGAGTGGGTAAGAAGCCGAAAAATACACCGCTTAAACCTGGTGACATCGTGTGCTGGAAGGGCATTATGCATGTGTGCATTTACGCCGGTAAAGATTCCCATGGCAGAAGGATCTGGTATGACGGAGGATCCATGGCATGCAGTGGAGGAAGATATCGAACCGCTGATAAGCAGAAAGCTTTCCCGTATCTGGAAAAACATACGATAGGAACCATTATCCGAATCAAAGATCTGTAAATGGCAATTCATGTGTAAGCTGAGCTTTCAGCTTACACATTTTTTGTATGCTTGCTAACATTTTCAAATTGTGTTATCCTTTGACGAAGTGTGTCTATGATTTGTGTGGAAGGAGAATCAGGAATGACAGAAGTATATTTTGATAATGCTGCGACCACGAAAACATTTCCTCAGGTCCGTGAAATCATGATGCAGGTTCTTGGAGAAGAATACGGCAATCCGTCCTCCATGCATATGAGGGGGTTTCATGCCGAAGAATATGTGAAACAGGCAAGGGAGATTATCGCAGATTCGATGAAAGTGACTCCACGTGAAATAACATTTACCTCGGGAGGAACGGAGGGCAACAATCTGGCGCTGATCGGAACAGCCATGGCTAACCGCAGGCAGCGCCGCCATATCATCTCCACGGTCATCGAACATCCTTCCGTGGGGAATACGCTTTCTTTTCTGGAAAAAGAGGGTTTTAGGATTACCAGACTGCCAGTGGATGAGGACGGACTTGTCTCTCCGGAATCGGTGACAGAGGCAATGTGCGAGGATACTTTTCTGGTATCTGTCATGTGCATAAACAATGAGATTGGATCCGTACAGCGTACAGAGGAGATCGGCCGTGCAGTAAAAGCGAAGGATCCCAAGGTGCTCTTTCACAGCGACTGTGTACAGGCATACGGGAAAATCCCGATTCTTCCAAAAAGATGGAAAGCGGATCTGGTAACGATCAGTGGGCATAAGATCCACGGACCGAAAGGAATCGGCGCCATCTACATCAAAGAAGGTACCAAACTGCGTCCGATTCTTTATGGCGGAAACCAGGAGAAAGGAATACGTTCCGGAACAGAAAATGTACCGGGAATTGCTGGTTTTGGAAAAGCGGCACAGATCATGGTATCCGGAATGGAAGAGAATGCCGCAAAGATCAGAGAGATCAAAGAAAGATTTGAAAAAAGAGTTTTAGAGGAGATAGAAAATGTCCGGTGTAATTCCGGGCAGGCTGCACATATATCAAGTATCAGTTTCCCGGGAGTCAGAAGTGAAGTTTTGCTTCACGCGCTGGAGGAACGGGGGATCTATGTGTCTGCCGGTTCGGCATGTGCTTCCAACAAACCGGAAGTAAGTGCCACACTTCGGGGAATCGGCCTGTCCAGGGAATATTATGAGTCCACTTTGAGATTTTCTTTCTCGGTGATGAACGAACCGGAGGAAGCAGATTTGTGCGTGGATGCCCTGAGAGAAATTGTGCCTATGCTTCGGAGATTTCAGAGGAGATAACGATGGAATATAAGTCATTTTTGATAAAGTATGCAGAAATCGGGTTAAAGGGCAAGAATCGTTTCCGTTTTGAGGATGCCCTGGTAACGCAGATGAAATATGCGCTGGAGCCAATCGGAGAATTTGAGATCCGAAAGGAATCCGGTAGAATCTTTGTTGAGACAGAGCAGTCCTATGATTGTGAGGAGGTCGTGGAGGGGTTGTCCCATGTGTTTGGGATCTCCGGAATCTGCCCGATTGCCCAGGATACGGTAAAAGAGATCGAGAGCATGGGAAAACTGCTTGGCGATCATGTGGAAGAAGAGTATCCGGAAAAAAATTTCAGTTTTAAGGTCTTTGTCCGCAGAGGAGACAAAAGGTTTCCGATGACATCCATGGAGGCGGCAGCCGCCCTCGGGGAGATCATCCTGGAACGATTCCCTACTTTGCGTGTGGATGTGCATGAACCGGAAGTGGCTCTTACTGTGGAGATTCGTGAGAGGGTCTATGTTTATTCCAGAGAGATTCCGGGTCCGGGAGGAATGCCTGTCGGTACCAATGGCAGTGCCATGCTGCTTCTTTCCGGCGGAATTGACAGCCCGGTGGCAGGATATATGATCGCAAAAAGAGGGGTAAGGCTGCATGCGGTTTATTTCCATGCACCGCCTTACACCAGTGAACGTGCCAAGCAGAAGGTGGTCGATCTGGCAAAGATCGTTGCTTCCTATGCCGGACCAATTACTCTCCATGTCGTCAATTTTACGGATATCCAGTTGGAAATCTATGAGAAATGTCCGCATGATGAACTGACGATTATCATGAGAAGATATATGATGAAGATCGCGGAACATTTTGCCAGAGAAGACGGGTGTATGGCACTGATTACGGGAGAGAGCATCGGGCAGGTGGCAAGCCAGACCATACAAAGTCTTCTTGTTACAGACAATGCGGCCAAAATGCCGGTGTTCAGACCTTGTATCGGGCTGGATAAAAATGAGATTATAGCCATTTCGGAAAAAATCGGTACATTTGAGACATCTATTTTACCGTATGAAGATTGCTGTACGATTTTTGTGGCGAAACATCCGGTGACAAAACCCAGACTGGATGTGATCAGAAGGTCTGAGAGTAAACTTAAAGATACGATCAAGACACTTGTGGATCAGGCGGTGGAAACCGCAGAGATCATCAAAATCCGTGCCCACGAATAATATAGAATCAATGATGTAAATATAAAAAAGGACAGGGAAATATGAGTATTTCCCCGCCCTTCTTACATACAGTTTTGTATCGCAGAATGCGCTTATGCTTCTTCTTCCTTTGCAATGTAAGGCTCAAGCGCTTCCATGATCTCGTCCAGATTATCGGAATTATGTATATTCAGATCGATGGGTTTGGAGATATCTAAACTGAAAATACCCATGATGGACTTAGCATCGATGACATAACGACCGGAAACCAGATCAAATTCTGCATCAAAACGGTTGATGAGATTGACAAATGTTTTAACTTTGTCAATAGAATTCAATGATATTTTGACTGTTTTCATGGAAAGATCCTCCTGACTGATCAGCGGCTCAGACGAGCAGCATATTTTGATATAATAGTACCTTTTTCTTATGGAAAAGTCAAGGGAACCACAAATTGAAAAAGAGGGGAAAATGAACCGGAAAATAGAGTTTGGCCGGCCCAGGAAAGCTGCATTTCTTACGCTAGGCTGTAAAGTGAATCAATATGAGACGGATGCGATGGAACAAAACCTGAAAGAACGGGGTTATGAGATCGTGGATTTCAGAGAAAAGGCGGATGTCTATGTGATAAACACCTGCACGGTCACAGGGATTGCAGACAGGAAAAGCCGGCAGATGATACGGCGTGCAAGGAGAAACAATCCCGATTCCCTGATCGTGGCAGCAGGATGCTATGTGCAAAGCGATGAGGAAAGGCTCGCGGAGAACAGGGATGCAGATATTCTGATTGGCAATACCAGAAAGGATGCACTTGCAGATATCTTAGATAAGTGGTTTCTGGATCATCCGGATCATGTCCTGAAGGAAGTAGAAGACATGTCGAAAGTGACGGATTATGAGAGTCTGATGCTTTACCATGTCAATGAACATACCAGAGCTTATGTAAAGATTCAGGACGGCTGCAATCAGTTCTGTTCTTACTGTATCATTCCCTATGTGAGAGGAAGAATAAGAAGTAAGAAACCGGAAGAGGTCGTCCGGGAGATTGAAACCCTCGTTCAAAATGGATACCGGGAGATTGTTCTTACGGGAATTCATTTAAGCTCTTACGGGAAAGATCTTGACAATATGGATCTGATTGGTATTCTTGAGGCGGTTTCGGCCATAGAAGGAATCGGGCGGATCCGGCTGGGATCCCTGGAGCCGAGAATCATTACGGAAGGATTTCTGGAAAGGCTCGTACAGCTTAAGGCAGTGTGTCCGCATTTTCATCTGTCCCTGCAAAGTGGCTGTGATACGACTTTAAAGAGAATGAACCGACATTATACGACCGAAGAATATGAGAAAGCGGTAGAGCTTCTTCGGAAGTATTACAAGGATCCGGCTGTTACCACCGATGTGATTGCCGGGTTTGTGGGAGAGACAGAGGAGGAGTTTTCCCAGACGGAGAATTTTCTTGAAAAGATCAAACTCTATGAGATCCATGTGTTTAAATACTCGGTCAGAGAAGGTACCAGAGCACAGAAAATGGAGGGGCATCTTCCCGAGCATGTGAAGGCAGCGAGGGTGCTAAGACTGATGAATCTTACTGCCGCACAGAAAAAACAGTATGAAGAAAAAATGGTCGGCGGAGTCTTTGAGGTCCTGCTGGAAGAAGAAAAAAATGTGGGGGATCAGACATATTTTCAAGGGTATACAGCCAATTATGTCAAGGTCCTCGTCAAGGCAGATTCTTCTTCTGCGATGGAAAGAAACAGGCTGGTTCCGGTAAAAATTGAAGGGTTTCTAGACGGAAAATCCCTATTTGGTAAGATTTCGATTGAATTTTAACGTCACTCATAGTAAAATACAATATGATGCTATATGATAAAGGAGGTATTCATGGGTAAAAACAATACACAATTCTTCCAGGTAGTTAAAGAACAGGAATATGATGTCGCTTCTATTTTGAGAGATGTGTATCAGGCATTGACGGAAAAAGGATACAACCCTGTGAATCAGATCGTAGGATATGTTATGTCCGGTGACCCTACTTACATCACAAGCTATCAGAATGCGAGAAGTCTGATTATGAAAGTGGAGAGGGATGAGATTCTGGAAGTCCTGATCGAGAATTATATCGATACTCAGTTGAAAGAACAATGAGTCAGAGATGGATGGGCCTCGATTACGGCACAAAGACAGTAGGGGTAGCCATAAGCGATGAGCTCGGAATTACCGCACAGGGACTGGAGACGATCCACAGGAAATCTCCACGGAAGTTACGACAGACACTGGCCAGGATACAGAAACTGGTGGAAGAATATACAATCACAAAAATCATACTCGGATTCCCTAAAAATATGAATAATACGCTGGGTGAACGGGCAGAGGAAACGATGCTTTTCCGGGATATGCTCGAGAAGAGATGTGGTCTGCCTGTGGTTCTCTGGGACGAGCGGCTTACTACCATGGAATCAGAGAGAATACTGCAAAGTGGCGGCGTCCGTAGAGAGAACAGGAAACAAAGGATCGACTGGATGGCCGCCACTTTGATTTTGCAAAGCTATATGGATGCGAATATGAAGTAAATGAGGTTGTTATGAATCAATCTGCAGATATCACTTTTCTTACAGATGACGGAGAAAAGGTAACATTTAGAATCATCGAACAGACAACAGTTAACGGCTGTAACTATCTTCTTGTTGAAGAGGGACAGGTGGATGAAGACAGCGATGACACAATGGTTTATATTATGAAAGCTGATCCGCAGGCTTCCGCGGAAGAGATGAACGCCTATGAGTTCGTGGAAGATGAGACGGAACTGTTGCTGGTTTCGAAGATCTTTGAACAGCTGATGGATGACACAGATATTGTCATGGATTGAAAGCTGTAAGTTAATACAAAGAACGGAGGAACATTAGTGAAATATAAAGAACAATTGAAGATTATTCCCCTTGGCGGGCTGGAGCAGATCGGCATGAATATCACGGCGATCGAATACAAGGATTCGATTATCGTGATAGACTGCGGGCTTGCTTTTCCCGACGAAGAGATGCTGGGTATTGACCTTGTGATTCCGGATATCACCTATCTGAAGGAGAATCAGGCAAAGGTCAAGGGCCTGGTGATTACACACGGACATGAGGATCATATCGGTGCGATTCCTTATGCCCTAAAAGAGCTTAATATGCCCATCTATGCGACAAAACTGACGATGGGCTTGATCGAGAATAAATTACAGGAACACAACTTAATCAGAACAACAAAGAGAAAGGTCGTAAAGCACGGACAGTCGGTGAATCTAGGCTGTTTCCGCATAGAGTTTATCAAGACCAACCACAGTATTTCGGACGCGGCTGCTCTTGCGATCTATACCCCTGAGGGCATTCTGGTACACACCGGTGATTTTAAGATTGACTATACGCCGGTATTCGGTGATGCCATTGATCTTGGAAGATTTGCAGAACTGGGGAAAAAAGGTGTGCTTGCCCTGATGTGTGACAGTACCAATGTCGAAAGAGAAGGGTACACATCCTCAGAGAGAAATGTAGGAAAAACACTGCAGCATCTTTTTGATGAATACAAGCATCACCGGATTATTGTCGCGACATTTGCCTCCAATGTGGACAGAGTGCAGCAGATCATCAACTGTGCCTACCAGACAGGGAAAAAGGTTATCGTGGAAGGAAGGAGCATGGTGACTACCATCTCCACTGCTGCGGAACTTGGATATATACAGATACCGGATAATACGCTGATTGAAATTGAGCAGATGCGCAACTACAAACCAGAACAGATCGTCCTGATCACTACTGGAAGTCAGGGCGAGACGATGGCTGCACTTTCCCGCATGGCCGCTTCGACACACAGGAAAGTGTCGATCATGCCGGATGATGTGATCATTTTCAGTTCCCACCCGATTCCGGGCAATGAAAAAGCGGTGACGAAAGTGATGAATGAACTGGCCAAAAAAGGTGCCAGTGTCATTTATCAGGATACCCATGTGTCGGGCCATGCCTGTCAGGAAGAGATCAAACTAATTTACACGCTCACGAAACCACAGTATGCCATTCCGGTACACGGGGAGTACCATCATCTGAAAAAGCATCGCGACCTGGCGATCGAGATGGGAATTCCCAAAGAGAATGTAATCATTCTTCAGTCAGGGGATGTGCTTGCTATTTCCAAAAAGCAGGCAAAGATCATCGATAAGGTGCCGGCCGGCGGCATTATGGTAGACGGTCTTGGAGTAGGAGATGTCGGTAATATCGTACTGCGTGACAGACAGCTCCTTTCACAGAACGGACTGTTTATTGTTGTGATGACACTTGATCAGTACACGGGAATGCTCCTGGCGGGACCTGATATTGTCTCGAGAGGCTTTGTGTATGTCCGTGAGAGTGAGGACCTGATGGATGAGGCCAAACAGGTTGTGATTGAATCCCTGGACAAATGCAGAACCAAAAATATCTCAGACTGGAATAAGATCAAAATGTCTGTAAAAGATGATCTCGGCAGCTTTATCTGGAAAAGGATGAAGAGAAGTCCGATGATTCTGCCGATTATCATGGAGGTATGATGCCGGTGAAGGATATCCCAGATCACAATGATGTAAAAAAAGAGGCGGAGAAGCTTTCAGGGCTGATCTGTCGTACTGAAGAATACAAAGAGTATCAGGAGGCACTGGCGTCTCTTCGGGAACGGAAAGAATTAAGGATCTCGCTGAATGATTTCCGGAGAGAGAGCTTGGAATTGCAGATCCAAAAAGATCCTGATCAGGACGGACAGGATGTGCTTGATCTGTTTCAGAAGTATCATGAGATGCTAT
>CACZNZ010000509.1 GCA_902782625.1 uncultured Lachnospiraceae bacterium
CTTCCCGAAAGAGGAGATGGAAGTAGAAGCCATCAAGACGGCAGTTCGTAATATCAGAAATCTCCGTGCCGATATGAATGTGGCACCATCGAGAAAATCGAAGGTGTTTGTTGTATCCGGAAAAGAGGAAGTTAGAGATATCTTTGAGGGCTCCAAAGTCTTCTTCGGAACACTGGGATACGCCAACGAAGTTATTGTACAGAGTGACAAGACGGGAATTGATGAAGATGCTGTATCTACCGTAATTCCTGACGCAGTAATTTATATACCGTTTGCAGATCTTGTAGATGTGGAAAAAGAGATTGCCAGACTGAAAAAAGAAGCTGACCGCCTTGCGAAAGAAATCAAGAGAGCAGATGGAATGCTGCATAATGAAAAGTTTGTCAGCAAGGCTCCGGCCGCCAAAGTAGAGGCAGAAAAAGAGAAACTGGAGAAATATACTGCTATGGCAAAACAGGTTGCCGAGCGTTTGCAGCAATTGAAGAAATAGGAGGTGCACGATGATAGATTTTGAGATGGAATTAAAGAAATTCAGACCGGCACTTGGTGTGGAAATCGGTGACAATGAAATGTTTGATGATGACGTAAAGGATATTACGGATCTTGTCGCAGAAATGGTAGAGGAATTAAAAGAAACAGACAACCGATAGGGAGATGTGAAATATGAAATGTTTAAAATGCGGACAAAATATCGGGGTATCGAGCTTTTGTTCCTCCTGTGGGTTTGAGAACCGTCATATCAGCAAAGCGGTCAACTCTTCCAGATATTATTATAATCTGGGGCTTGAAAAGGCGCAGATGCACAACCTTGGTGGAGCAAAAGACGACCTGAAGAAAGCGTTGTCCTACTACAAAGGCAACAAGGAAGCCAGAAATCTCCTTGGTCTCGTCTATCATGAGATGGGAGAGAGCGGAAAGGCATACAGAGAGTGGAAGATCAGCACAAAGCTGAATCCATCGGAAGATAATATTGCTCACAATTATGTAAAGCAGATGGAAGATCACCCGGCAGTATTCGAGGAAATCAATGAGACTGCCAAAAAGTTCAATCAGGCACTGACCTATGCAAAACAGGGAAGTGATGATCTGGCGATGATACAGATCAAAAAGGTTCTCAGTATTACGCCCAAATTTGTCAGGGGACATCTGTTATTTGCCCTGCTTCATCTAAGAGCGGGGGATAAGGATGCTGCAAAGATCGATCTGAAAAATGCACTGGCTGTCGATCCATATAATATTACAGCAGCAAGATACATGGTGGAGATGGGAGAAAAGGCGTCTGCACCGGACAGTTCTGCTTCAAAAGTGATTGTCAAGACAGACAGTGACAATCTCAAGAATGTCAGACCGGTTGATCATTATGAAGATCCAAACAAGGAGACCTGGAAACAATTTGTCTACATGCTTGTGGGTCTTGCTATCGGTATCGTGGCTATGTTCGTACTGGTAATCCCCAGTGTACGTGCGGGAGTCAGTGTTGATTACAATAAGCTGAAGAAACAGTATAAAGAAACAGTGGACGAGAAAGATGCCGAGATCAGCGAGCTGAAGAGCGACAAAGAAAAGCTTAACAAAGAGAACACGGATTTGAAGAAGAGTCTCTCCGTATATGAAGGATCTGACGGAAAAGCCAGCATGTATGACAATCTCCTGAATGCCTACAAAGAGTATCAGGGTAATAATTACATCGAGTGCTCTGAGTATCTGTCCCAGATTGATAAGAAGGATCTTCCTTCTAAGACATCGAAAGACCTCTATCAGTCCATGAGTGATAAAGCATTTGACAATGCGGCATCCCAGCTGTACAACAGCGGTATGGAGGCTTATAACGCCTATAAAGACGCAGAGGCACTCAAGGACTTCAAGGCTTCTTATAAGTACAAGAAAGACTATAATACATTGTATCAGATCGGTATGTGCTGCAAGCATCTTGCCAAAGAGAACAACGGGAAAGATGCTTTCTATGAGATTATCAATGACAGTGGTGATGCGGATCTGATCAGAAAAGCAGCCAACTACGGTCTGGATCTTGAGATTAAGGATGCTAAAGAGGAAGCTGCCAAAGCAGCAGGCAAATCCTCAGAAGCAACTACAGAGGCTAATAAAACCGAATAATCATAAGTATGACAAAAGGAAGGCCTGCGGGCGTTCCTTTTGTTTTACCTTTATCCGACATCGGATAAAGAAAGGGAAGAGGGAAAATGGAATTAAGGCAGATACAGTATTTTATTCAGCTTTATGAAGACCGGAATTTTACAAAGGCCAGTAAAAAACTGTTTATATCCCAGCAGGGGTTGAGTAAATCTACGGCCAGACTTGAGGAGGAGCTGGGGCTTGCTCTGTTTGAAAGAAATGTGCAGGGTGTGATTCCTACCATGGAAGGAGAACAGCTGTATCCGTATTTCAGAAAGGTTCTGCAGGATTATCAGCAGCTTATTGATACCACTGATTACCTGAAAGGGAAAAGAACGCTGAAAGTTCTGGGGCCTGAAGGATTAGCGTCCAAGAGCAGCAGAGAAGATTTTATGAAATATGCCAAAGAGAATCCCGATCTTGATCTGATCTATCGCGAGGCCAGGAATGACGACATCCCCGGGAAGCTGGACCGTGGTGAGGCAGAAATAGGATGCGTAAGAGGGATTTTATTTTCAGGACTCCAGAAAGAATGTATTCTACGAAGAGAGCCGGTCTGTGTTATTTTATCTGCGAGACATCCTATGGCTGGCAGAGATAAGATCAGAGTGCGTGAAATGCATGGAAGCACACTGTTCTTTATGGAAGATTATAATGAACTGGAAAATTGGTTTTGCAGAAAACTGGATGACGGAAAAATTCAATATCGCATTCTGAATAAGAGAGTGATAGAAGGGCTGTACCTACATTATCTTTATGACAGTAATTACTGCGGGATAGGATTTGCATCTCAGTTCCAGACTCAGAAAAAAAGGCAGCTTCGATTTGTGCCTCTATGTGATGATACAGGAAAAGAGTATGTCGGGGAGACAGCGCTGATCGTTTCTCCAAAACAGGAGATAACCCAGGAAATGAAGGGATATCTGGAGTATCATAGAAAGTTGTATAGGAAGTATAATTGAAGTAAATGGGTTGTATTATGAAGGTTGTATAAGTCCGGATTGCTCCCGTTGCTGCGCAACTTGCCGCAATCCTCCAAGCGAAATCTCGCATTGTCGCACTACGTGCTCATGCTCGATGTCGCTTGTCCTGCCAGGTGTCTAAACATCCTCTTACAAGCGAGCTTGA
>CACZNZ010000510.1 GCA_902782625.1 uncultured Lachnospiraceae bacterium
AGCCCAGGAGACTGATTGCACTGCAGGATCTGGATAAAAACAATGTGAAATTACATCCGTTTAAAGTGATCAAAGCCTTTGTGCTGTGTGAAGTGGAGAGTGGTCATTTTACAGAAAATGATGAAACCATCGACAGCAAATACTTTGGCATTAATGAACTTCCACAGCTTTCGGAAGATAAAACAACACGAGAGCAGATTTCTTTCTGTTTTCGTGCAAATGAACAGAAAAACTGGGAAACGATATTCGACTAATTGTCTGTTTTGACTTGATACTTTATATCAGTAAAGGTATAATGGTATAAGAATTTTGGTGTGACAAACCAGCAATTCCAATAAAAAAAATATAGGAGAGAGGAACATTGGGAAAGTATATCATTAAAAGGGTTCTCTTGGCGATCCTGTCGATTCTTATCGTGAGCGCCATTACATTTTTTGTGATGAACACGATACCTGGAGGCCCCTTCAACAAAGAGAAGGCAACGAGCGTCGAGGCACAGAAAGTACTTGAAGAACGATATCACCTTGATAAACCGGTGACAGAACAGTATGTTCTGTATATGCAGAATCTGCTGCATGGTGACTGGGGTGTATCTCTTCATTCAGGAAGAGATATCTGGGGAGAGATTTCTTCGAGATTCAGTGTCTCTGCAAAACTTGGAGGAATGGCAGCTCTTGTGGCTATCATCATAGGGCTGATTCTGGGAAGTATTGCCGCGCTGACACGTAACCGGTGGCCTGACAGGCTGATTGTCTTCCTGACGACACTGGGAACAGCCATGCCGTCCTTTGTATTGGCGACATTGCTGCTTCTGGTCTTCTGTCTGAGGCTGAAGATCGTTCCGGTATGGTCTGCGTCGAATCCGAATTACCTGCTTCCGATCATCGCGCTGAGTCTGTATCCGATGGCTTATATCACAAGGCTTACCAAGACCAGTATGCTTGATGCACTGAACCAGGACTATATCAGAACAGCCAGGGCAAAAGGTGTCGCTTCATGGAAGGTCATCTTTAAACATGCGCTGAGGAATGCATTGATTCCGGTTATCACTTATGTCGGACCGATGATTGCCTATATCCTGACCGGTTCCATGGTTGTCGAAAACATTTTTACGATCGGAGGACTGGGTTCTTCCTTCGTAACAAGTATTACGAACAGGGATTACACGATGATTATGGCAACGACGATTTTCCTTGCGATTCTTATGGTTATCGCTAATCTTTTGACGGATATCGCGTATAAGCTGGTAGATCCGCGTATTACGTTTAACTAGACACGGAGAGGAAGGGAAATTGTTATGGCGAATACAAATAGTATGGATTTAAAAAAGAAACAACTCTTATCCACACAGGTGGATTTAAGTAAATTCAACAGATCTCAGTTTGAAAAAGCTACGGATGAGGAGAAAAGACAGCAGGACGTTATGGGTGAATCCACGACGTTCTTCAAAGACGGTATGAGGAGACTCCGGAAGAATCCTCTGGCGATGGGAAGTATCGTTGTCCTGATCATGATCATCCTGCTGATCATTATCGCACCGCATATCGTACCATATTCCTATTCGGAAATCATATCGGTGGATGGTGTGCGTGATAAATCGGCTGCAAACCTTGGGCCGTTTGAATATTCCAAACTGGAACAGAGACATATTCAGCAAACCGGAGAAAAACCGTTCCCGCATATTTTCGGAACAGACGGTTTGGGAAGAGATTATTTTATCCGTGTGATTTACGGAACCAGAGTCAGTCTGTCGGTAGGAATCGTTGCTTCGATCATGGTTCTTATCATCGGTTTGATCTATGGTTCTATTGCCGGTTATTTCGGAGGGACGATCGATCTGATCATGATGCGTATTGTCGACATCATCTACTCCCTGCCGGATATGCTTCTGATCATCCTGCTTTCTGTGGTTCTTAATGAGAACCTGCAGCCCCTGCTTGCCGGTACGGCACTGGCCAGACTTGGAACGAATATGATTTCCATGTTTATCGTATTCGGACTTCTCTACTGGGTCAGCATGGCCAGACTGATCAGAGGACAGATCCTGACGATCAAGAACAATGAATATGTTCTTGCAGCCAGATGTATCGGAACCAAAGATGCCAGAATCTTAAGAAGGCATATTCTTCCGAACTGCCTGTCTGTTATCATTATCACAACAGCACTCCAGGTGCCCAATGCCATCTTTACAGAGAGTTACCTGAGTTTCCTTGGCCTTGGTGTATCTGCTCCTTTGACATCTTTAGGCAGCCTTGCCAATGATGCGAGAGCCGGAATGCAGTCCTATCCGCTCCGCCTGGTCATCCCGGCGGTGGCAATCTGTCTGATTGTTCTGGCACTGAATCTGCTGGGCGACGGCCTTCGGGATGCATTTGATTCGAAGTTGAATTAAGGAGAGTTGAAAATGGGAGAAGTCAAGAAAATATTAGAGGTCAATGACCTGCATACAAGTTTTTTTACAGATAACGGAGAAGTATGTGCCGTAAACGGTATCTCCTTTACATTGGAAGCCGGAAAGACACTGGGGATCGTGGGGGAATCCGGATCCGGGAAATCGGTCACTGCCTATTCGATCATGCAGATCCTCGCAGAGTCCGGAAGGATCGTGGGAGGTTCAGTCCTCTACCACGGGGAGGATATCACGAAATGGTCAGAAAGACAGATGCAGAATTTCAGAGGATCCAAGTGTTCGATCATATTCCAGGATCCGATGACGAGTCTGAATCCGGTGTTTACAGTCGGCAGCCAGCTGACAGAGGCAATTTTGCTGCACACCGATAAGAATAAAGAAGAGGCTGTAGAAAGAGCAATCGAGATGCTCACGCTGGTAGGCGTCAACGAACCGGCGAGTCGTCTGAAACAGTATCCGCATGAGCTCTCGGGCGGTATGCGCCAGCGTGTGATGATCGCGATGGCACTCTGCTGTGAGCCGGATATCCTGATCGCGGACGAACCGACAACGGCGCTTGATGTTACAATCCAGGCCCAGATCCTTGAACTGATGCAGGATCTGCAGAAAAAACTGGGTATGGCGATCATCATGGTAACCCATGACCTGGGCGTTATTGCCAATATGTGCGACGAGATTCTTGTCATGTACGGCGGAAGAGTATGTGAGAGGGGAACCGCAGATGATATCTTCTACGATCCTGCTCACGAGTATACAAAAGGTCTTCTTCGATCCATTCCAAAGACAGACAATATGAATGAAGCCCTTGTTCCGATCGGAGGAACACCGATCAATCTTTTGAACATGCCGGAAGGATGTGCATTTTGCCCGAGATGCGACCAGGCAATGAAGATTTGTCTGACGCAGATACCCGAAGAGCTGAGAATCACCGACACCCATTTATCCAGCTGCTGGATGAATGTAAAGAAATTATATCAGGCACAGGAGGATTAAGAATATGAGTGAAGGGAAACATCTTTTAAAGGTAGACCACCTAAAACAATATTTTCCTGTGCGTCAGGGACTTAAGACAATCCCGTTAAAAGCGGTTGATGATATTTCATTTACGGTTAATCCCGGAGAGACCTTAGGCCTTGTTGGGGAGTCCGGATGCGGAAAGACCACTGTCGGAAGAACACTGCTCAGGCTTTATCAGCCGACAGCCGTACGGATCGAATTTGACGGAGATGTGCTTTTTGACAGCGGGGAACAGTACGATGAGTCAGGGAAATTGATTCTTAACGAAGCTGGGAAACCCGTCTACGGAGAAAAGATTGATGTCAATATGCTACCGTACCGGAAGCAGATGCAGATGGTATTCCAGGATCCCTACTCTTCCCTGAATCCGAGGATGACGGTAGAAGATATCATCGGGGAACCGCTGGATGTCCACAAACTGTACAATTCCAAGGCGGAACGAAGAGACCGGATTCTGGAACTGATGGAGCTGGTTGGTCTGAATGCGGAACATGCCATGCGTTATGCCCATGAGTTCTCCGGAGGACAGAGACAGCGTATCGGTATTGCCAGGGCGCTGGCAGTAAGGCCGAAGTTTATCGTCTGCGATGAGGCGGTCAGTGCGCTTGACGTATCCATTCAGGCGCAGGTCATCAACATGTTTGAAGAGCTTCAGGATAAACTGGGGGTTGCCTATCTGTTTATCGCACATGACCTTCTTGTGGTCCACCACATTTCGGACAGGATCGCAGTTATGTATCTTGGAAAGATGATGGAGATCGCAGATGCAGATGAGCTCAACAGCAATCCGATTCATCCGTATACATTGAGTCTGTTGTCTGCCGTACCGATTCCGGATCCTGTTACGGCAAGAAACAGCAAGCGTATCATCCTTGAAGGAGACGTGCCGAGTCCGTTAAAGATGCCGACAGGATGTCCGTTCAGAACAAGATGCCGTTATGCGACCGAACAGTGTGCAAAGGAAATGCCGCAGCTTACAGATCGCGGAAACGGACATATGGTTGCATGCTGGAATAAATAGGTTGGTTTTATCCCGGTTGACATGAGCTTGTCACAGGGTAAAATATAAATATTATAATTAAGAGGAGGAGAGTAACATGAAAAAATTAGTAGCTTTGCTGCTTGCCTGCACGATGATCGTCGGCCTTGCTGCCTGCGGTTCTTCAGGAGGCGGCGCAGAACAGTCAACAGGAGGATCGTCTGCTTCCAATACAGACCCTAACGTGCTGAGCATCAACCTTGCGTCAGAGCCGGATTATCTTGATCCTGCATTAAACAGCTCTGTAGACGGAGGATGCCTTGCAGTAAACTCTTTTGCAGGTCTTTACACTTATGACAAAGAAGGCACATTGATCCCTGCAATCGCAAAGGATCTTCCTGAAGTATCCGAAGACGGAAAAGTTTACACTGTAAAACTGATAGAATCCAAGTGGAGCAATGGTGACGAGCTCACAGCGAAAGATTTCGTCTACAGCTGGAACCGTGTTATTGCAGAGGAGACTGCTGCAGACTATGCTTATCTCTTTGATGTAATCGACCGTAAAGACGACGGATCCCTTGCAGTAGAGGCAAAAGACGATTATACACTGGAGATCACACTTGTCAGCCCATGTCCATACTTCAATGACCTTATGGCATTCCCGACATTCTTCCCGGTTCATCAGGCAACAGTGGAAGAAGCTAATCCGGACGGAACCGTTCCCGGAAAGTGGGCTCAGGAAGCAGGCTTCGTATGTAACGGTGCTTACACCCTGAAATCCTGGAATCACAATGAGAGTATGGAATATGTCAAGAACCCGAATTTCTATGATGCAGAAAATGTGACAATGGAAGAACTCCATTTCATGCTGAGTGCAGATGACACAGCAATCTATGCAGCATACAACAGCGGAGACGTTGACTACATCGACACAGTACCGAATGATGAGATCGCATCCCTGATCGACAA
>CACZNZ010000511.1 GCA_902782625.1 uncultured Lachnospiraceae bacterium
CAAGATTGGCTTCGGTCACTCTCTCTACCAGTTTTTCATGCTCTTTGCGGTAGCGCTTCAGCGCTGTAATTGTACAGATCTTAAGACCATACTCACGGGCAAATTCAAAAAGGTCATCCCTTCTTGCCATGGTCCCGTCGTCTTTCATAATCTCACAGCAAAGGCCCATCTTTTTCAGACCTGCGAGCTCCATCAGGTCAACCGTTGCCTCTGTGTGGCCGTCGCGTTCAAAGATGCCGCCAGGCTTTGCGACAAGCGGGAACATATGTCCCGGTCTGCGGAACTCCTCAGGCACGGCATCATCTGCGACTGCGCGCAGGGCTGTATCAGAGCGCTCATAGGCAGAAATACCTGTTGTTGTATCAATATGATCGATGGAAACAGTAAAAGCAGTACCATGATTATCTGTGTTTTCCTGGCACATCATGTCAAGGTCCAGTTTCTTTACATAATCCATGTGCATTGGCATGCAGATGAGACCTTTTGCCTTTGATGCCATGAAATTGATATTTTCCGGCGTGGCAAACTCCGCCGCGCAGATCAGGTCGCCTTCATTTTCACGATCCTCATTGTCCATGACAACAACAATCTTGCCGGCTTTGAGATCTTCCAGTACATCTTTGATTTCGCTGAATGCAAACTCCATAGTATAAAAATCCTCCTGTTACATTTTACAAAAAGCCGTTTTCACGAAGAAAATTCATATCCAGACTGCTGCTTCCCGTCGTTTTCTCTTCAGGCTTATGGAAGAGCAGTTTCTCGACATATTTCCCAATCAGGTCACATTCCAGATTGACCGTATCTCCCGGCTTCTTTTTCAATAATATGGTTTCTTCTCCCGTATGCGGGATCACAGAAACTTTAAAACATGCATCATCGACATATGCCAGTGTCAGACTGATGCCGTCGATTGCGATCGATCCTTTTTCAATCATATAGTGCAGTAAACTGCCGCTGCAGCTCACAGTAATCCAGACAGCATTATCCTCACGCGTCATATCTGCTATTACACCCGTACCATCTATATGGCCGCTGACGATATGACCGCCTAAGCGATCTCCCAGGCAAAGCGCACGCTCCAGATTTACCTTGCTCCCTGCATGCAGTGAGGAAAAATTGGTTCTCCTGACAGTCTCTGCCATAACGTCTGCATCAAAACTGTTTCCTCTGATATCAGTTACTGTCAGACAGATTCCGTTTGTTGCGATACTGTCCCCGACTTTTGTCCCCTGCAGCACTTTATCCGCAGAGATTGTGATCTTGTAAGATTTTTTTCCCGGAATCATCTGCTTGATGGTTCCGATCTCTTCAATAATTCCTGTAAACACTTTATCCCCCATTTCGCGCGCGGCACTTTTACTTTCGTACGTACGCTGTAATACAGATATCTCTTCCGCTTTGTCTTACCTGCATATCTTTCAGTCCGAAGGCGTCAGCAAGATGCGCTATCCCGCTTCCGCCAAGAGATGTCCTGGAATTGCTTCCCCCTATGAGCATCGGCGCTACATAAAACTGTACTTTATCAACGATGCCGCTCTCAAACGCTGAATATGCAAGAGTCGCACCGCCCTCCAGGAGAATGCTGTCGATCCCGCTTGTCCCTAACTGCTGAATAAGCTGTCTCAGGTCGATATGATCGCCTTCACACTCCAGCGGGATCACCTGGACACCAGCTTCCTGTAATGCACTCATTTTTTTCATAGAAGCAGTGTCACTGCAGGCTACGATCAGCGGTATCTCCCTTGCTGTCTGTACCAGTTTGCATTCCAGCGGAATACGAAGCCTGGAATCACAGACAATGCGGATCGGATCTTTCCCTCCAGGAATCCGGCAGGTCAGCATGGGATCATCCTTTAAAACAGTCTCGGATCCGACCATGATTGCCATATACTGATGTCTGAGTTCATGTACCTCATGTCTGGACTCTTCACAAGAGATCCACTGGGATTCCCCGTTCGGAGCAGCCGTCTTGCCATCCAGAGACATAGCTGATTTATAAAGGACAAAAGGTTCCTTGTCGACGATATACTTCATAAAAATCTCATTCAGCCGGATGCTTTCGTCTTCAAGAACACCGGTCGTCACCTCTATACCGGCTGCCCGGATTTTTTCCACTCCCCTGCCTGCAACAAGCGGGTTGGGATCCATCGCAGCCACGACAACACGGCCTACCTGTTTTCGTACTATCAGATCTGCACAGGGAGGCGTCTTCCCATAATGTGAACAGGGTTCCAGCGTCACATAAATGGTTGCTCCGGTCACATCTGCATCCCCGGCTGCCCGGAAGGCTTCTACCTCTGCATGTCCTTCTCCGCAGCGGTGATGATAACCCTTGGATATGATCACGCCATCCTTGACAATCACAGCGCCGACCATGGGATTGGGATTGGTAAACCCTCTCCCCTTTTCTGCCTCCGCAAGCGCCATCCTCATATAATAAATGTCTGTTTCTCTTGGTTCCATAACCTGCTCCTGAAAATAGAAAATGCCCTGATTCACAGAATCAGGGCACGTAAAAAACACATCAAAAAGAAACTTGTATCTTCTTCCATCCAGACTTTACTGTCGGTACCGGAATCACACCGGTTCATGCCCGAAGGCTCGCGGACTATACCGCCGGTCGG
>CACZNZ010000512.1 GCA_902782625.1 uncultured Lachnospiraceae bacterium
GAGAAGCCGGCGCCATGGTGGATAAAAATGAGATTGTGAATCTTGCGAATATGCGTGCAAAGTCTATTGAGGAAGATGCCAGCAAAGCGGCAGATACCATGACCAGAGAAGCAGCGGATTCAGCCAGAGAAGTACAGATTGGAGCGCTTCAATATACAAAGAATCTCCTTGAAGGCCTTGAGGATATGTACAAAGGAATGATTGCGACAGAGAGAGAATACTTTGATGCAGTAATCGCAAAACTTGAGGAAGAACACAAAACTATCATGGATAATCGTCATGAGATCGATCTGCAGCTCGGGGCAGGGCCAAAAGGAACCAGAAGCAAAGAAGAATTTGAAGGTCAGGAAAAATCCGAAGAATAATATCTGTCAATTACAAAAGTATTTTCTTGACAAGGGTGATTGACATGTGTATAATTGATTGAGTATGAGCAAAAGAGGTTGATGTTATTATGTCTATTAATATATCAGAACTCTTATCAATTCCATCTGTCAGCAGAAAGTATGAAGCAGAGGCAGGTTTTGACAGACTCACCTTAGGTCACGGACTTCACTATGATATCAAAGAGAAAGAACCGTTTGTACTTCAGGTGGCAAAAGACGGTCAGAATCTTCATGTAACAGGTAACACGGAAGTGAAGCTTGTTATGCCCTGTGACCGATGCCTTAGTGATGTAGAGATTACATTGCCGGTTCATATTGACCGAAAGGCTGTACTCAAGAAAGATCCAGATGGAGAAGGAGACGACGATGATGAACAGGGTTTCATCGAGGGATGTTTGCTTGATGCTGATCAGCTGATCCGAGATGAACTCGTGATCGCACTGCCTACGAAAGTGCTCTGCCGAGAAGACTGCAAAGGACTTTGCAGCACTTGTGGAAAGAATCTGAATCTGGGTTCCTGCAATTGTGAAAAAGAAAGCCGCGATCCAAGAATGGCGGCTATTGCAGATATTTTCCGAGAGTTTCAGGAGAAGTAAGATCACAAGAGATCCCGGGTAAGAATCCATGCGTCGTATAGTAAATGAAGAGGAGGTGTAACCTGTGTCCATTTGTCCAAAGAATAAGTCATCCAAAGGAAGAAGAGACCGCCGTAGAGCAAACTGGAAGATGACAGCTCCGACATTGGTAAAGTGCAGTAAGTGTGGTGCTTTAACGATGCCTCATAGAGTTTGCAGACATTGTGGCTCCTACAATAAAAAGGAGATCGTTGCTGTAGACTAATATCTCTACATTGGTTTTTTGAGGGTTTGGCGATTCTTTCGTTAAACCCCTTTTTTCGTTTGTCCTTTTTTGACAGGAGGTTTTATGCAGACATTAGGAATTATGTTTCTATGTGCACTGGTGATCAGTGCCCTAGGATTTATCATGTATGTTTATTTTTTCTCGGTTGGGTATGGCTTTTCCATTGCTGCGATTGCTTCAGCGCTGCTGATTCTGTTTCAAAAGACCCTTACACCGGGGGCTGTGATTGAATGCGTGCTTTTGATACTTTACGGGATTCGACTTGGGTCCTATCTGGTTATCAGAGAATGTAAAAGCACCTCATATAAAAACCTTCTAAAAGGGGAGACAAAAGAAAATGTTAAAATGAGTGTTAAAGTGATGATATGGATCTCCTGTGCCTTCTTGTATACCTGTATGTGTGCACCTGTCATGTTTCGTATGCGTGAAAGTACGAGCTGGGATTTGTTCCTGATAATCGGACTGATACTAATGGCTGCAGGAATCTTGATGGAGATTGCGGCTGACTACCAGAAAAGTGTTTCCAAGAAAAAGAATCCAGGACAGTTTGTAAGTACCGGTTTGTACCGCATTGTCCGATGCCCGAATTACCTGGGAGAACTTTTTCTGTGGTCCGGAGTGTTCCTTGCAGGAATACCGGCCTTCCATACGGTGGGATCATGGATTATCGCTGTTGTTGGTTATGCAGGAATTATTTATGTGATGTTTTCCGGAGCCAGAAGGCTCGAAATCAGACAGGATAAAAACTATGGAGAGGATGAACGGTACCAGGAATATGTTTCCAGAACACCGATCCTTATTCCCTTTATCCCTTTATACAGTGTCAGGAAATATACCTGGCTGGTTGCGTAGTCCTTATTGATATGTCAGAAAGGAAAAAGATATGTTAAATCAGATATCCGTTTATGCGGAAAACCAAAGAGGAACCATGAAAAAAATTACGGAGATCCTTGCCCGGGAGAATATCAATATTCTGGGATCTGTTACAAATGACAGTGCAGAGTACGGTATTGTCCGTATGGTCGTTTCTGATCCGGAAAAGGCTGCCACTGCATTTAAAGATGCAGGTTTTCTTTGTAAGATGATCAAGGTGATCGGTGTCGAGATCACAGATGAAGCCGGACAACTCGACAAACTTCTCAGTGCTTTATATGACAGTTATATCAATATTGATTATATGTATCTATCCTTTAACCGTCTGTCTGGAAAGCCGATCATTATCCTGCATACAGATGATATTTATGAAGTAGAAGACTGTATCAAGGCCAAAGGATTTCAAGTCAGCGAGTAGTGAAGAAAGGGGAAACTATGACAACACAGGAAAGAGTCGATCATGCTCTGGAATTAAAACATGGTAACTGCAATTGCGCACAGGCAGCTCTCCTGGCTTTTTCTGACCGCATCGATATGGATGAGAAAAAGCTCTATCAGCTTGCAGCTGGATTTGGCGGAGGAATGGGATGCATGGAAGGAAACTGTGGAGCACTTGTCGGTGCCGTTATGGCTTGTGGAATGATCAAAGAAGGAAAAGGCTGTGCCAGGTATTCCCGTGGCATCTACCAGGAGTTTGTCAGTAAATGCGGATCTTCTGTCTGTAAAGAATTGAAGGGCGTAGAGACGGGAAAGATGCTCTGCAGTTGTGATGACTGCGTCCGCCATGCGGTGTGTGCGGCAGATTCAATCCTTTAATATACCAATCATGGAAATGCCTTTGCTCTTTCCGTGATTGATGCGGGAACAAAGCTGATGAAAAGAAGAACAGGAATCGGGACGTTCACCGTTGCCATAGAGATTATGGACGGTGTATGTCCCTTTTTTATTGGAAATATAAACAGTATGGATCTGTGCACGGATATCATTTTTATCATTGTAGAAAGTATAGAGCAGATAGTCGTGATCATTGGCAATACGCTCAAAATCTTTCTCATGTACAGACATCGTCACGCCCAACCCAAGACTCTTTAAGAAACGCTCCAGCATTTTCGGTGAGGTCCCGAATATTCCGGAAAAGATTATACCTTTCTTTTCGAAAATGTGCAAAAGTTCAGGGAAAGAGAATGGAATATCAGAAGAAAAGTCTTGTGACAGGTCGACCAGTGCATTGTATACCGCAATGACTTCACAACCGGAAAAACGTACAGAAGTCCTGCCAAACCGGAGATCACGGTAATGATTCTGATCTTCGATGTAACCTTTGTTTCTTGCAATTGTTTTTTGGTGGTTGCCAAATGCAGATTGATTGTGTAAAAGATTCCTGCCGGAGGCCATAGAAGGAACTTTACAGAACATATCAAGGATACGGATCATATGGGAATTATGAATCTTGTGAGGAATGAAAGACCAGAGTTTTTCCATGGCCGGCTCCTTTCTATTTATTATCATGATTCCTGATATCATATTATTATAGCATTGAAATCCCTGTCCGTGTGTATTATAATATATTTTAGATTAAATGGTAAGGAGGTTCTTATGCGCAAGATAATGTTTGTCGGCCGAAGCGAGTCCGGTAAAACGACGATTATGCAGGCCATGAAAGGTGAAAAGATCGTTTATCATAAGACACAGTATATTAACCATTATGATGTAGTAATAGATACACCCGGAGAATACGCAGAGACAAAAGAACTGTCATCTGCTCTTGCAATCTATGGGGCAGAAGCAGATGTGATCGGGCTGCTGATGAGTGCAACGGAACCTTATTCCCTTTACCCGCCGAATGTTGTTTCCGTAAGCAACAGAGAGATCGTCGGTGTAGTTACCAAAATTGATCACTGGGCAGCTGATCCTGAACAGGCAGCCGAATGGCTGAGAATTGCCGGATGTAAGAAAATTTTCTACACCAGTGCTTACACCGGCGAGGGAATTGCTGATATCCTGGAATATCTGAAAGAATCTATTGATGTCCTTCCGTGGGAAGAGGCAAAAGCAAAGTATGATGAGATCGGATATGGCCCGGGAGAAAGTAAGAAGATGACAAGAGAGCTTGAGAGAGCTTTATCTTTATAAAATATAATGAAGAAAATGATAGGTGCAGCCGTCTGTGTATACAACAGACAGCTGCATTTTTATATAGCCTAAACTTTATAAAAATGTCAGAAATAATCATAGCTTCTGTAATATTCTTCTAGTATGATTAAATGTATAAACCTAAAGAGGAGGAATGAATATATGAAAAGAATACTGACGTGGATTATGGTAATTGGATTGGTTATCTGTGCAGCTTGCGGATGCAGCGACTCTTCACCAAATACACCAATGCAATCTGGCAGCTCCAAATCCGGCGCTCAAAATAACGCACAGAATGAGGACTTCCAGGAAATTGCAGATGATGAACTGGGACTTCAGGCTATGGGAGAAGACGGAGCAGCGCCTTCCGGGAAACAGGGGGAAGGAACGCAGGAGACAACAAATGATAATGATAATAAAGATACTACGCAGAAGCTTGTATATACTGCATCTGTATCTGTGGAGACAAAAAAGTATGAGGAATCTCTGTCTGCTCTTCGAAAGAGTATTGCCAGCTGTCAGGGAATCGTTGAAAAAGAATCAGAGAGTAATAACGATTACAGCTGGACTGATGATCAGGCAGTGATCAATGGCGGACGCAGGAATGAGATGACAATCCGGATTCCTACAGAGAAATATGATGCATTTCTGTCCGGAATCGATCAGTATGGCATCGTGACCGATAAGAGCTCTAATGTGGAAAACATTACAAAGAGATACAGAGATACCGAAACCAGACAAAAGGCTTTGAAAGCGCAGGAAAAGAGACTTCTTGAGATGATGGAGAAGGCAAAGACCATCGATGAAATGATCACCGTTGAAAAGAGACTGACTGAGGTACAGACAGAACTCGAACTTACAGCCAACGAAATATCAACGATGGATACCGATGTTGCCTATTCCACGGTCTACCTGACTCTATCCGAAGTGACCAAAGAGCCGAAGATTGGTAAACAGACCTTTGGCCAGCGTTTTGTTGAAGCCATTCATGATTCTCTGGCAAGTTTTATTCTGGTTTTGGAAGGAGCAATCATTGCTCTTGTATATCTGCTTCCGCACCTGATCGTTATCGGATTGGTAGCTCTTGTGATATTCCTGATTGTTCGGTTTATCAAAAAAAGGAATCCCCCAAAAATGAAACCGAACAAGCCTGTATATCCAAAGATAAATACAGAAAGTATGCCGGATACGCAAGAAAAGCCTGAAAAAACAGAAACAGAAAAAAATTAGCACTCTCCTATTGACGTGGCTAACAAAATGTGTTATATCATTGTTATAGAAAGAATATAACACAGGAGGGCTATGTTATGAATATTAATAAATTTACCCAAAAATCATTAGAAGCGGTCAATACATGTGAAAAACTAGCTTATCAATACGGTAATCCAGAGATTGACCAGGAACATTTTCTTTACAGCCTTTTAACCATCGATGACAGTCTGATTCGTAAACTGATCATAAAGATGGAGATAGATGCCGATACATTTCTTCAGCAGACACAGGCACTGGTTGATAAGAAACCGAAGGTTTCCGGCGGTCAGACCTATATCAGCAAGTCTCTAAATCAGGTGCTGGTA
>CACZNZ010000513.1 GCA_902782625.1 uncultured Lachnospiraceae bacterium
ACTGGAATATACTATACAGACCCGGATCAGCTGGCTGAGATCCGGCCGGTCTATCAGGCTCAGGAGAGTAAGGCTGGCCAGAAGCTTGCCGTGGAACTGGAACCTCTGAATAATTTCTTCTCTGCGGAGGAATATCACCAAAAATATCTGGATAAAAATCCAACAGGTTACTGCCATATTCCAGGTAGTTATTTTTCCATACAGACTTAAAAATCTGGCCGGATAAGCAATACCTTGCTTATCCGGCCTCGTTTGCAGATTAATGATAATATCCCAGGTCGAGAGTGGCTGATCCATTTCCGTTTAAACCAAATACCAGGGAGCTGTTTGCGTGATTGTAGCGGATGCCTTCATCCGTCTGGTCAGCATATGCTGCCAGTGTACATTGGTCCAGTGTATCAATAGAAACATCGTAATCCGGCTTGTAATTAAAGCGGAGATAAGCTGATTCTCCGGTTTTGATGGTGGCGTTTCCGGTCTGCCATGTCTTCCCGTCGCTGCTCCAGTTGTTCAGGGTCGGCTTGACGCAGATAGGGAAGAAATCCTCATCTTCCATGTAACCGGACTCTCCAAACAAAAGAAGGTTGGCATTCTTTTTGATAGTCAGGTATCCGTTATCTGCCCTGCTCTTAACCAGGATTGTGAAGCTGTCTTCCTTTTTTTCGGTAAGTTGGATCGTATAGGATCCTTTCATCTTGCAGGCAGTTTTTGTGAGAACTTCGGAAAAACCGGAATAAACTTTTTTCTTTTTGTACTTTCCGTAGGTCCGGATCTTATATTTATAGATTGCTCCCTTCTTGACGGACTTGTCTTTAAACTTAAAGTAGCTTTTTTTACTCTTGATGGTCTTGATCTTCTTATACTTGGCATCTCCCACTTTTTTACGGTAGATTTGATAACCCTTGAAAGGAAGGCCTTCTCCCGCAACGCCATTAATAGTGATATATGTAGTAGAGTAAGGCCATTCATGCTCATAATCATTCCAATAGCCGGGGGCAAGACCGGGAGTAGCTGATTCATCACCATTATAAGCTAATATATACTGGCCCTTTTTCTTCACATACCCAAGTACTTTAAATGAATAGTCGGTATTTTGTTTCAGTTTTTTCACTGTGTAGGCTTTAATATTCTTTTTAAAAGTCTTGACTGTCTTGTAGCCTGTGGGATCCCCATTCTTATCTAAAAGTGATTTTTTGATCACCCATTTTTGGGCTTTGCTTTTCTTTTCCCATGAAAGCTTTACAGAGGAAAGGCTTACATTCTTTACCCTTACATCAAGATATTCCGTTTCAACAGCAGCAACCCGGCCGGTGTTAAAAACGAGCAGTCCTGTAAAAATTACAAGAAAGCTTAGGATCAGTCTGGTTCCATTTTTTTTCATCATGTGCATACCTCCCTGTGGTCTGTTTTTGGTCATAAGACATATGTAATATATTATTAAAGCTGATGATAAAAACAGTATTAAATAATTATGGTATTATTATAGCATATGGAAAGCTTTTAGGAGGTGGTCAATTTAATGCGGATGTTTAACCAGTTTAGCAAATTGAAAATATTCTTTTTTGTTATAATTTTTTTATCAGCTTGTTTTACAAAGACAGTATATGCTGAGGAGAAAGATGTTCCGGACAGTCTGGAGATGCATGTTAAAAAAGGCGATATCATTACTTTTGGGTCTTTCAGCCCCCTTAAAAAAGATAGGGTGTTTCCCAATAAAAGAGTGCTTAAGGGCGAGGATATTGAATGGAAGGTGCTTACGGTCAAGGACGGCAAGGCTCTGTGCATCAGCAGATATGCCGTGGGCACAAGAGTCTGGAAAGTGGAATCCGATCCCTTAGATGATCATTGCCACACCTGGGATACCTGTTCCTTGCGAAAATGGCTCAATGGCAGGTTCTACAAATACGCATTTTCTTCCGAGGAAAAACGATATATTCTGAAAACTGAAATCCCTGCTGATTATAATGAAGTGTATGATGAAAAAGCAGGGGAATCGACCCGGGATTATGTATTCCTTTTAAGTTCAGAAGAGGTCAGAGAATATCTCCCTGCGGATCAAGACAGAAAATTATCGCTTCCCCCTCATGCCAGATTCCCCGGATCCTTCAGTAATCTGAAAAAGCAGCGTGTCGGAGCCTGGTTTCTACGTACCCCGGGCGTATACATGAATTCTGCCAGTCTTGTGTTATCCGACGGTTTCGTGGATGACTTTGGCAGCTATAATCAATCAGAATACGATGTTAGGCCCGCCATCTGGCTGAATGTCGGAAAGTCTTCCCCAAATACACCAAAGACGGCTCCTCCAAAAGAAGAGACGCCAAAGAAATATAAAGTGGGGGACATCCTTTCACTTGGAAAATATCCGAAGGATAAAGCCGGAAAGAAGAAAGAAGATATTGAGTGGCTCATCATAAAAAGAGAGGGAGATAAAGCTCTTGTGATCAGCAGATATGTTTTGGACAGAGTTCCATATTATGCACCTGATCATGGGAATCCGCAACTTACCTGGGAAACGAGCTATATCCGCTCCTGGCTGAATGAAATATTTTATGAAAAGGTCTTCAATGATTCTGAAAAGAAATGGATCCTGAAATCAAAGGTTATCGTCCAGAGCAACCCATATTGGCCTGGAATTAAACAGGGGAAAAATACTTCAGATTATCTGTTTTTGTTATCTGCTGCTGAAGCGAAATCTTATATCAGGGAGCCAAAAGATCGGGGAGCCCGGCCTACTGAATACGCTCTGACCAAGGATGTGGTCACGAGTCCTAAATATGATGGAAACGCATGGTGGTGGCTCCGTACTGCAGGAGCCTTGGACGAAGACGATGAAGACGGCCCTGATCGATACATGCTCTATGTTGATTCGGATTCCACGGTCGACAGGTACGGTGAACATGGGGAAAATTCAAATATATATATGGCCGCCGGAGTCCGACCTTCCATGTGGGTCGATGTTTCATCCGGGGATATACCAATAACCGGCAATGTGGATAAAGAACGGGAAAGAAAACCGGCAACAAAACTGACTACTGAAAAACTGAATGATATGAAGACGGGAGATATTGTGACCTTTGGGACCTATGAACAGGACAATGACAAAAACAGTGGTCCGGAGAAAATCCGCTGGATTGTTATGGTAGATAGAGGTGCCGGCAAATACATACTTCTTTCTGAAGATATCATAGATTATCAGTGCTACCATCCTTTTCAAATGGACGTTTGTGAGAATATTACATGGCATGATGCAGCAATACGTAAGTGGCTGAATGAAGGGTTCCTTAATAAAGCGTTTTCCGAAGAAGACCGGAAGTTCATGGTCAATATGCAGGTGAATAGCAATTGTTCAGACCGGGTCAGCCTCCTGAGCGGTTCAGAAGTCGACATTTTGTGGCAAGACCCTGAATTAGAGCGTTACGTTTTCCCCAGAGTATCGGAGTATGTACGTAGCAATCCCGAAGTTTACATGGAACCTTATCATGGTTCAACAGAGTGGTTGTGCAGAACGAGGAATGCCGACGACACCTCAATCTCTTATATGGATTATAATGGGTATTACGAGCGATATGGGGGATGCTTTGGGCCTTATTACAATGGCGTGCGGCCGATTATCATGGTGGCTGTTCCCAAAGACGTCAAAAAGTAAAATCTGTATAATTCCATAAAAACCGGGATACCATGAAGGTGTCCCGGTTTGCTTTCCTATCTGTCTTATTAAGTATTATATAAAGCCCCTCAGGCTTTGATCAGTTCTCTCTCCTTCTTGAGTGTACTTGTGAAGTACAGGAATGCT
>CACZNZ010000514.1 GCA_902782625.1 uncultured Lachnospiraceae bacterium
CAAGGATACCGATGTGTACAAGGCGGTGGAAGGCCTGAAGGTTGGCGATGTGGTTGATCTGGAAGGCTTCCTGTACTGGTACAACGGTCCCAACATTCAGACGACCAGTCTGACTGTGAAGTAATCAGCCAACGGATGGAATAATCGGGCGGGACATTGTCCACAGACAGAGGTCACACAGTCCAGATCTCATATCCTTGCCGCACAGCAGAGTCATAGACAGGGCGCATGTTTTTGCTGAGAATTGAGACAAACTCTTCTTTCGTATTTCCCTTTCTGTACAATTCCTGTCCTGCCCAGATGGAATGCAAATTATCGCGCCAGCATGCTTCATACAGCTTATGAATCCCTTCTTTTTCATGGATCAACTGATATAACATATACTGGTTATCCGAAAACCTCCTGTAAAACGGGTTCCATTGTGGGAGCCGGTTACTCTTGGAAGAGTTCAGGGCAGAATCCATCGGCATCAGGTTCCATAACTCGTCATTCATCACAAATGACCATGGAATGAAATGATCAATATCGTAATCATCCGCCAGAATTGGCTTCCCGGTAAACACATCCGAAACCTGGCAGAGCTTAAGTACACCCTCCCACAGCTTTCGGACATTCCCCAGTTTCCTTGCTTTCTCATCCATGGGGAGCAACTTGTAAACCAATCCCGGAACTTCCGGATTATTGCGCTGCAGCCACTTGACCTTCTCATACTGTATCCAGCCAAGAATAGACACTGTATAATCCTGGATCATTCTGATCCAATCAGGGTGAAACCTGACCTCCTTGAACAGTTTGCTGCTTCCGCCCAGTGTATACGGCAACGCCGTTACCTCATAATTAAAAGAGGTAATCGTCTCTTTCATTTTTACAACAGAATCCCATGGAACGCTCTCCAGCCCGGCGTTTGCAAAGAAGCTTGCCATTGCCCTGTATGGAACCATATTCGTCAGCTGCTCTTTTGCCTGCTTCAGGCCTTTTCCGTATCGCCGGATCGCATTTTTAATCTCCACCCTGGACGCGGAAGAAGACAAATCACTCAGTTCCGTCAGTTTCAGTACAGCCCGTTCCAGACCATCCCGTATTTCCCCGTTCGGGCCAAGACCGCTTAGATGAATATGAAACTCCCGCACTGAATACCAGGCATTGCAGATCATCTCATCAATGATATCGTTGAAGGTTGTCTCCATAACACCTTCCGCTATCAGATTGACAATGGCTTCCAGCCAATAGAATTTGTAACAATACGACGGATCCTTCAGCATGAGCATAAAGCTCCGAATGTCCAGTGTATTGTAATATGCCGAGTCGATCTCTAAACTCGCCGGGCCATAAGGTTTATCCATCGCTCTTCCTTTCTGTCCGCACGAACGTCCCGAGAGACCCAGCAGTCAAAGAACTTCATCTTCGGAAAAGTTTCCCAGAACACAGACAATGACTCCTCTGTAAAATTCGTGAAATACCGTCCGTTCCGTATTTCCTCATGATCTCCATACTTGAACGAGGCATACAGCACGCCGCCATGCTTCAGTGCTTTTTCCGCTTTACCTATGACTTCCGCCAGTTCAGCCCGCGGCAGATGCAGAATGGAAGCACAGGCCCAGATGCCATCGTACCGGTCGCATACATCCAGATCACTGAAAAGCATTTTCTTCACTGTTATTCCTGTATATGCAGTTGCCAGAACGCAAAGCTCCTTAGAACCATCCACAGCATCTACCCTGAAACCGGCATCCATAAACTTCTTCGTATCCCGCCCGGAACCGCAGCCGAAGTCCAGAATAAGACCATTTGACGGCAGGCATGCAGCAAATCGGGATTGTGCTTCAGACATATCAGCAGATATTGTCCCGGACACGAATTTCTCCGCGTTCTGATCATAAAATTTCAGGGTTTCATTGATTAAATCCATGCTGTCAAAAATCCCTTTCTGGCTGTATAAACGGTATGGTAAACGGAAACCTCCTGTCTTTCTTTTCGATACAGTCTCCCAAATTCCTTCATGAAAGATGTTTTCCTGTTCCCCCCGATGTGCGGGGGACGCATAATTGAGCTTTTCCGAAGGGAGACGCCGATCCGCCTGAGCGTGAAAGCCAGATAACTGCTGAAGTGAAAAGTTTGCTTCCAGTGTGTAAAAGGGTCGGGGGGAACTGGAAGTAAGACGTACATTATCAAAAAAGCAACGATAAAGTAGTGACGGAACTGGAAACAACTGATACAATTGTAGAGTAGCAGGCATGATTATAGTGGATTCCGAATTGTTGACTTTTCTGATGGACAAGGGATCTGATACCGGATTATATTCCAGGACTTGGATTGCTGGATGACGCGGTTGTTTTTGTGACATGTTGGAAAATGATTCATGATGACGTTGATAAGTACCAGGAATGGAGAAAACAGACGGGGAAAGAAATATAGTAAAACAGTTGCGGCTTCATAGAAGATAAGTAACGGGGGAAAATGAAACATGAGTACGATTCGGGGCTCTGAGGAGCGGTATCTCAAGCCTTAATACGGATGCGTTGATGAATCCTGGATTCCCGGATCATCGAGCTCTTACATGTACTGTCATTATATTTCTAGGTGTTTCCGGGTATAATCACCGGAAAAAACGTAAAATGTATGGTTAAGCATGAACAAGTCTCTCGCCTGAACCGATATGTGAAATTATGAAACACGCGAAATAGAACCGGAGAGCATCTCCTTTTCTGCGATAATCACCTTGATCTCCGCCGAACATACGGACGGGCCGCTGTTAATCCTGCCCAAAGTCACCGCCGTCATTCCGTATATCCTGAAAGATTTTTCCTGTTAATAACCTGCCATATCCCGTTC
>CACZNZ010000515.1 GCA_902782625.1 uncultured Lachnospiraceae bacterium
GTCAGGGCTTCTGTTTCGGTTACTCATATGTCATCCTCCATTTCCTCGAAAAAAACGCCGGTCACGCCGACGTCATTTACATAAAAAGCTTATTTTTCAGTTTGATCCTGAGCTGGTTCCTTTTTCTGCCTGATTCGTTCTTCCTCCTTTAGACGAGCCTCTGCTTCAGCCTTTTTTCTTTTGCGGTATTCCCGGTTTTTAGCATTTAGTTCTTCGCGATGTTTTTCCCGATACCGCCTCTTATATTCTCTGGCCTTCTCAGGGTTCCGTTTGTTATATTCCTTTTGTTTTTCATAGATTTCTTTCTGATGTTCTTTGTAATAATTCTTATGATATTCAAGGGCTTTTTCGCGGTTATTCTGATACCATTCCTTTTCTCGAGTCAGTATTTCTACACGATGTTCCTTATAATGTTCCCGCCTTCTGGTATTTATCTCATCACGATGTTCCTTGTAGTATGTCCTACGCCGTTCTCTTACTTCCTCAAGATGTTTCTGTTTGTACTCTCTCTGCTTTTGGAGTATTTCTTCTCTATGCTCCTGATAATGCTTTCTCTTTCTTGCATTTATTTCTTCACGTTTCAATCGATCGCGAGGTTGCTTCTCAAATGGGTGTTCCTCACGCCATTTTCTTCTACGCTCTCGCGCTAGAGCATTGATTCGGTCCTTATTTTTCCGCCGATATTCTCTGGCTTTCGCGTTTTTTTCCTCCCTGTATTCTCTATAAGTCTCGGGATCCATTGCCGCAATTCTTTCTTTTTTCTTCATATAGGCGGCATGTTTCCACTCTCTGATTTTTTCCGGATGCTCCTGCCTGTATTTCCGTTTCCATTCTCTGTCACGGGCTCTGCAATGTTCCAGATGCTCTTGTCGGTATCGCTTCGCATATTCTCTATGGTAAGCCCTATAAGGTTCAGGATTCTCATGCCATTTCCGCCTTTGATATGCATTTCTCTGTTCGCGGTGTTCCTGAGCATACTTCTTCTTTTTTTCACGTATTTCATCTTTATGCTCAGCTCTGTATTTCTTGCCGTATTCTCTTATCCGCTCTCTGTGTTTTAAATAATATCGTTTGTCTTTAAGTGCTTTCTTTTCCCTGTTGCGATGCCAATAATCCCTTTCTCGGCGTCTTACCAGTTCAGGATTTCTTTTTCGGAAATCTCTTTTCCATTCACGTTCATATTGTAGAATACGTTCTCTGTATTTTGTCAGCATCACTGCATTAGCAATGTTATATCCATATCCAGCTCTTTCATTGACATAATCGCTAAAGATTACCGGGTTCTTAAACACGTACTTTCGGAATTCCGTAGCGTAGGCATTTCTTACAGACCGAAAAAGATATGCGCTGAAGTTATTTATAATATCAGGATTCTTTCTGCATCTTTCGAGGACTTTCCACAGAGTGATATATCCCAGAAGCAGATAGTCTTCTTTATCCATATGCGGAAGTTTGATATGGTACCCGCTATAAATATATAGATAGATCGGTTTGCACAGGCGATTGAGTTCGTCCAGAACTGCCTGATCTACTTCATCAGAGCTGATATACTGTCTGGCTAATTCCATTTGCCGAATTCTCTTTTGTTGATTTTCAGCCTTACCCATACACTAAGTCTCCAATTACCGGTTCCACGGATAATGTATTGCGGCATTTTGGTCATATCGACCACGGGTGCCGCACCTTTGTCAGATACTATCGTTCATCAAAAGCCCTTTCAAGTCTGCGATTGTCCCTGCTTGCATATCTCCTGTTGAGTGCATCCGAAAGTTTTCTTCCATTTTCCTCGTTCAGGGTTATTCCCCGGCTCATTCGTTCATGATCAGGAGACCATTCGCGGATATCAAGTTTTGGCTCTCCTCTATTCCAGGAAACGACATTGAGCTCTCTGCTCCAGCCGTTCTCATGCCGCTCAAGGACAGCAATGCGTTCAAGTATTTTGAATTCAATTTCTCGGTTGCCTGTCATTCAACTACCTCCCTTATCTTTCCCACTCTCTGTACTTCGGCTTCAGTAGATCTAATTCCCCATGCTCACTGAAGCTGTATACATGTGCAGATTCACCTGCCACTATGATGTGATCCAGCATTTTAATGTTCAGAAGATCCCCGCACTCCAGAAGTCTCCTGGTAACATCGCGGTCCTCCTGACTGGGCTGCAAGCTGCCACTCGGATGATTGTGAATTGCAATGAATGAAGCCGCATTACTGAGGATGCTCGACTTAAAAACCTCTCTGGGACTCACCATAGAAGCATCCAAAGTCCCCATGCTGCAGATATTCAAATTGATTATCTGCCCGTTCGTTTTGAGATTCATTACTGCGAATACCTCTCTGTCATAAGTCGCCAGATCTTTTGCTATTGCCTTAACAGCATCTTCCGGGCAGCTGATTTTCTCTTCACTGTACAGAGATGGTTCTCGTACCATACGAATATTGACCACCTGTAGTTCACTGGGACTACCCATCTTCCTTCCCATCAGACACCTCCTCCAAATCCACCGAGAGTATCACACCATCAGGCAATTCATCTACAAGCTTTCTAAGGTCTTCAAGAGTTGCTTCAATAGCGTTCGGTCTCAAATGCCTCGGAATATATTCCTCTTCCTGCCGTTCTACCATCATCTGCATTAGTCTGTTCCTCCTTCTTTTCAGGTTTTGGGTCTGAACCATCAAGCAGCCAGGCAAGTTCACTATGATTTGCCTTGATAGCCTTCTTGAGTCCTATAATGTTCCTAAGTTCATTCTCTAGACCATTTTCAAAGACTGTTTCCATTTCAAGCGGCCTGATTTTATTCGCCGTGTCGAAGCCCTTCTCTTTCAGTTTTTCCAGCGTCTTGATCTTTGATTTGTTTATTGCCATGCTTCTCCCCCTCTGTCTTTTTCTTTATTTCCATCATACAAAACCCACAAAATGGGACTTGCCTGCTTCTATATCTGCAGTTATCTGGGCACATTCTTCTCCTGCCTGGTGTTACTGGTAATTCTTTCATGTGTCTAAGCTCCTTATTCCATCATCAGCACATCACCATACTCAGTGAATGTGTACCAATTGGTGTGATCGAATTTGTTGTTATTAAGTACAGCGGACTTGATTATGCCCTCATTTCTGAGCTTTTTAAGCGCGCCCTGGACCTTGCCAAGTGTCAGAAATGGTAAATGAGCTGTCATCTCTTTCTGAGATATCCTTGTCCACTCATATCCATGTCTGTAAATCGATCCCGGATCGTGTGCGAGCATATTCCACAGGAACGTTGCTACCGTTGCAGCGTTGACACCGCATCTGTCTGCAATATATATGTTGAAGTTCATTTCATTATTGTTCATTTCCCGATTTCCTCCATTTCGTGTAATGAAACAGGGGCGGATTAAGCCGCCCCCGAAACAATAGTTCAGCTATTATCAAGCAAAGATCTCCTTATCCGCTTCGCGCTGTCTGCGCCTTTTGATCATTTCCCTGACTGCAAGAGCTAATCCTGCAGCTATAGCTCCGCCGAAAAGAGCAAAGTAGAGCCAGATCATCGTGTCATCACCTGTCTTTGGCGGGACACTTTTGACTGTTTTGGATACCTTTACTGTTTGGCTCCCGTCATTGATGTCCTTATGATCAGCAACGATCGTCTTATCTGCCTTAGACACTTCATCACCCTTCCTGTACTCATTCAGACGATAGCAGTTCTCGAAAGCTACGAGCTCTTTACCGCCGAGCTTTGTTGTATCGATGATGAAAGTGATCCTTGCGGTACCATCAGGTCTTGCAGGTCTGAACGGCTTACTCATCACAGTGACAGGTTTGCCGTGTTCTACGAGCGGATCACCTGACTCCTTCAGCATCAGTGTTCCCTCGAAC
>CACZNZ010000516.1 GCA_902782625.1 uncultured Lachnospiraceae bacterium
CCTCTTGCTCTTGCATAAGCACATGCCAAAGGAGACAGTTCTCCAAGATCGTCTACCCAATAGATTTTTGCCAGGGTATCAGACAGGGGAAGTCCTACCGCTGCACCTGCCGGGGATACATGTTTAAATGAAGTTGCCGCCGGAAGCCCGCAGGCTTTCTTCAGTTCACTGACCAGCTGCCAGCCATTGAAGGCATCAAGGAAATTAATATAGCCGGGTTTTCCGTTTAAGACTTTGATCGGCAGCTCGCCTTCTTCCATGTAAATGCGGGATGGTTTCTGGTTCGGGTTACACCCGTATTTTAATTCCAGTTCTTTCATGGTCTTCTTTCTTCCTCCTGATCTTACTTCTGATTTTTATTATATATTTTCGATTCGTATTTACCGGTTTCAATATCGATATAGCGGACAAACAAAGAAACCTTATTGTCCTCGTTAAGACTGCTCCATAGCATGTCTCCGAACTGCCCCATGTCATCGGGAACAGCGACAAGCTTCGGCTCTCCCTCAAAGCTTGGCAGCGGATTGCCGTCATGCAGATAGGTTGAAACAAAGTGTCCTTCGCCTGCCGGTGGATTGTTGTAGGCAAAGGTAAAGCGGTTGCAGCTTTCCGGATTGCCGTTATCACTCTTTAAAATTGACATGGCATAATTGAAAGTTCCTTCTTCAATATGAAGGATCGCGGAAATCCTGGGGGTATAATTCGGTGCATCTGGCTCGAATTCTCTTTCCCTAAGGCTCTGTTCAAATGTCATCTGCTTATCCATGTTCTCATAAATCGTATCGGTCTGATCCCCGTTCGTCACGATAGTCTTATTGCCGAGTACACGAACCGGCGCATAGATGATCAGACTCGGGTCTTCCATCTTCGATGGATCGAAGGCTTCTGTGCGGATTCCTTCTCCGTCTTCTACAAAAATTCGATTCCTGCTGTTGCTGCTTCTGCCCATGATAAAATATCCGATGGCTGCCTTCTTGCCGTCCTTAGATTTGCCGACAACAATGCCTCTTCCTGGATATGTATTGGCAGAAAGTTCCTTTTCCAATGAGATCATCTGCATTTAGCCAATCCTCCTATTTCTTATTACATTTCCTTTATGCTCCTGTCTTTAGTATAACCCAGCTACTTTTGAATCGCAATAACCGAGAAAATTTTTGGTATAATGCACCATTTTTTTCTCAATATGATACAATGGTTTTACAAATCAGTGCAGAAAGGATATGGATAAACGCATGATTGAAGTAGAAATCAAACTGCCGGTGTTCAAAAGAAGCATGACCGAACGAGAGCTGAAACGGATTGGCTTTGAGCCGGGAGATCTGATCCGTGAATCAGATCTGTATTATACAAGTTCATTTCATGATTTCATGAAGACGGATGAAGCCCTGAGGATCCGGACTGCCACAAACCTCACAAAGCAGACCGAAACTTCCTTCCTGACTTATAAAGGAAAAAAACTAGATCAGATTTCCATGACGAGAAAGGAACTTGAGATACAGGTTTCCGATCCTGATATCATGTCAGAGATCCTTCACAGTCTGGGATACCAGCATCTGTTTCCGGTCAACAAATTAAGACAACATTATCACCGGGACCAGATTACAGCCTGTGTCGATCAGGTAGAAAAACTTGGATCGTTTCTGGAATTTGAGATCCTCGTCAATGATCCGGAGGACCACAATGCCGCCCTGGAAGAATTGAAAAAAATCCTTAAAAGCATCGGAGAAGATTTCTCTTCGACTACCACTCGTTCCTATCTTTCGATGCTCATGCAAAAAAAGAATTCGTAAAATTGTATTGACAAAAAAAGAGATTTTCAGCATAATAAATTATATGCTATAAATGAAAGCAATATCACTTTCAAATAAAACACGGAGGTTATAACATGTTTAATGCACTCAAGCAAGGTTTACAGGCCCACCCGAAGACCATTGTATTTACAGAGGGAACTGACCGCAGGATCTTAGAGGCAGCAGACAGACTGTCGAATTCCCGTACACTTCATGTCATCCTTCTCTCCCCGCCGGAAGAAGTACATGCAGCGGCAAAGAAGTACGGTTTTGAGATTAATCGCTGTGAGATCATTAATCCGGCAGATTATGAGGATATCGATGCGATGGTCGATCTGATGGTAGAGCTTCGTAAGGGAAAAATGAGCCAAGAACAGGTCAGAGCTGCCTTAAGGCAGGCAAACTATTTCGGAACCATGCTGGTAAA
>CACZNZ010000517.1 GCA_902782625.1 uncultured Lachnospiraceae bacterium
AAGAAAGAAAATAAATGATTATTTTCCGCTCTGCAGCGCTTTGGAACGCGCTGTGGCAGCGGCTGCGCCTTCGATTACTGCTGATCGGAGGCCTTTTTCTTCTAAGATGCGTACGCCGGCGATGGTCGTTCCTGCCGGAGAGGTGACCATGTCTTTGAGCTCTCCCGGATGTTTGCCGGTCTCAAGGACCATCTTTGCAGAGCCGCAGACCGTCTGCGCTGCAAATGTATAGGCTTTATCACGGGGCATGCCACCTTCCACAGCTGCATCGGCGAGCGCTTCAATAAACATAAAGACATAAGCCGGGCCGCTTCCGCTGATGCCGGTGACAACATCAAACATGCTTTCCGGCATGACTTCCGCCTTGCCAAATGTCTGAAGGATCGCGAGAACATTATCTAATTCGTCGTCGGTAACGTATTCGTTGGCACAGACGGCGGACATGCCTTCTCCAACCTGAGCAGGAGTATTGGGCATCACACGGACAACCTTTACCGGTCTGCCAAACTGCTCCGCAAGATAGGAGAGTGTTCTTCCGGCGCCGATGCTGATGATTACATGATCGTCTCTTACCGCATCTTTGATCCGGGCGATCATCTCCGTGTAATACTGAGGTTTGACACTGAAGAATACATAGTCTGATTCCGACAGCACCCGTAGATTGTCATCGGTTGTTTCTATACCGTTGTTCTGCTTTGTCCTTTTACGGCTTTGCTCCGAAGGATCTCCTCCGATAATCTCATCCGGCAGATAGAGGCCGGCTTTTAAGATTCCACTCATCATGGCATTGGCCATGACACCACATCCTATAAATCCAAGTTTCATCATTTCCTCCTTTTTTATTGGATGATCATTTCCATTCCGATTTTCTGCTGCTTTAACCCCATGGCTTCGTAGAATTTCATGGCTGATGGATTGCAGCTCCAGACATTGAGTGTCACGTTATAATAATCGTGGGACCTGGCATAATCGATGACATGCTGATAAAGAGAACTTCCTACATGACTTCCCCGTACATTTTCATCGACGCAGATATCATCGATGTACAAGGTCCGCACATCGGTCAGCACATGATCGTGCAGATGCTGCTGATGGATGCAGAAAGCGTGCCCAAGCACACGCTCCTCCTCGTCGACACAGACGAATACCGGCGCCTTTTCGTCGGTAAGGATCTGTGCCAGCTCTTTTTCATTATATTTGGTTGCAGGCCCTTTGAAAATGTCAGGCCGTCCCCGGTGGTGGACCATATCCACCTGTACCAGAAGCTTCAGGATTCCCGGAATATCTGCCGGGACAGCCTTTCGTATATGATTCATGGATTTCCTCCTTTATGTTACCAGATTTGTGATCCAGACACCCTTTTTGACCAGAATAAAACCGATGATGACTTTGATCAGGTCCGCAGCCTGTACGATTGCCACGATGGCCAGGATGGACAGGGGGCTGAAGTGGCAGAGCACATAAGCAAGCGGTACGGACACGCACCAGGAAAAGATACTGTCAAATGCAAAGGTGATCATGGTTTTACCTCCTGAACGTACAATGAAATACAAGGCGTTCAGTAATCCCTGGACAGGGAAGAAAAGGGCTGTAATGATGATAAACATTGTGGCAAGAGACCGTACTTCAGGAGTGGTTCGGTATGCCATCGGGAAAATGCCGGAAAGGCCAATCAGGATGACAGTCAGGCCAATGCAGGCTGCCCCACAAAACCAGGTCAGACGGATGGAACTTTCTCTGGCCAGGTCGAATTCACGGGCACCAAGAAACTGGCCTTCCAGAATACCGATCGCCGCCCCCAGATTGACAAAGACCACATTTAACAGGTTACACAGTACATTGGATATATTCATTCCTGCCACAATGGCAAGTCCCTTACTGGAATAACACTGGGTCAGTGCCGCAAGTCCTCCGGCCCAGAGAAATTCGTTGACAAAGATGGGCGCACTCTTAACCAGGATTGGCTTCGCCCACGAAAGCGAAATTCGTAAAGTCTGATATACGCCGTCAAGATACGGGAATTCCCCAGCCTTTGCTTTTCTCCAGACAGCAATGAAGAACAGCTCCACAAATCGGGAGAGAACCGTTGCGATGGCTGCCCCTGTCACACCCAGACGTGGAAAGATCCATTTGCCATAGATCAGCAGATAGTTAAACAGGATATCAATGAACACCGAAAAGATCCCCGCCACCATCGGCGGAAAGCTTTTGTTCATCTCCCGGAAACTTCCGGCATAAACCTGCGTCAGGGCAAAGGGGATGAGGCCGATCATCATGATCTGAAGATAGGTCAGTCCCTCCTGTAATGTAAGCGCCACATCAAAGGTTCCGCTTGTTCCGGTCAGATACATCTTAATCAGCGCTTCCCCGCCAAAATGGAAAATGAAAAGACCTGCAAAGGTGACCAGCAAGGCAATCCAGAACTTCAGTCTGAACACCTGGCGAAACCCCTCACGGTCACCGCTCCCATAGTACTGCGCCCCGTAGATTCCCGGCCCCGAAAGTCCGCCGAATATGGCCAGATTAAAGACAAATAGCAGCTGCGCCGTGATCGACACACCCGTGATGCTTTCCGTTCCGAGACTGCCTACCATCAGATTATCCACCAGCACTACCGCATTGGCGATGGCACTCTGGACCATCATCGGAACAGCGAGCAGAACGGCATTTTTATAAATACTTCTGTCCACTTTACGGTACCTCCTGATGTCAAAAATGTCTACCAGTACTACTTATCTTACATTCCATTCCAGAAGAGTTGCGAGAAACTTGCGTAAGGCCGGCGACTCCGGTGAGGCAAACAGCTTGTCGCTGTATCCATATTCCAGGATTTTCCCTTCGCTTAAAAACATGGTCTTTTCGCAGGCTTTTCTGGCAAATCCCATTTCGTGAGTGACGATAATGAAATTTCGTCCTTCTTCTTTTAATTCCTGAATCATGTTTAAAACTTCAATGGTATATTCCGGATCTAAGGCGCTGGTGGGTTCGTCCAGCAATAAGAGTGACGGATTGGGCGCGATTGCCCGGGCTATGGCGATTCTCTGGCTCTGTCCTCCGGAGAGTGCATAAGGGAATTTTTCGGCTTCATTCATCAATCCGAATCGCATTAAAAGTTCTTTGGCTCTTTCCAAAGCGGAGGATTTATCATAACCGTGCACCTTGATGAGGGGCATGGTGATATTCTCTATGGCGCTCAGATGTTTCAGCAGACCGTTTTGCTGGAAGACAAATCCAAGCTGTCTGCGGTAGGCCAGTCTTTCGGCATTTTTTCCCTGGGAGGAACGTCCGTCAAGATATGCGTTTCCGCCGGTAGGCTCCAGAAGACTGCCCAGAATTCTTAAAAGAGTAGACTTTCCCCCACCGGAAGAACCAATGATGGCCAGTGTCGTAAAATCATCTTCTAAATCAAGCTGATCGAGTACGAGGTGTTTTCCAAACTGCATTGTCAGCTTTTCCAGTTTAATTCTCATAGGAAAACCTCCTTTCCAGCCACTCGCTGATATAGGTGACAGGAAGTGTCAGTAGCAGATAGAGGGCTGCCAGAAGGAAGTAACATTCAAACATTTTAAAGTTTAATGAGCTGATTTCCCGCATGGTCTGCGCCAGTTCCGTAACGGCGATCACGGACAGAAGGGAGGAGTCTTTGATGATGGAAGCAAACTGGCCGGTGAGGGCGGGAATGGTGCGTGCCAGCATCTGAGGAAGAATGATCTCCCTGATGATTCCTTTTTTATCCAGGCCGATGGCCATGCCTACTTCGATCTGCTGCTGTTCCATGGAGAGATAGCTTCCCCGGATAATCTCAGAGATGTAGGCGCCTTCAAATATTGAAAGGATAAGAATGCCGGAAACCAGTCTGTTCTCGATGCCCCACGCGGTACCGATGATATAAAAAAACAGGTAAATCTGGGCAAGAAGTGGAGTTCCCCGGATCAGCTTGACATATCCCATGAAAAAATAGCGCAAAGCCAGAAATCGGCTGCTTTGCGATACAGCGCTGACGATGCCGATCAGGAGGCTTAAGATAAGGCTTCCGATACTTAACAGCAGCGTCATTTTAAAACCCTGTTTTAACCGGTAAGCAACTCCGGGGAGGAAAGTGTAGTCTAATGTGACATCAATCCTCCTCAGGGAAACAATCACCATCAGGACCGCAGCCCCGATGATGATTGTCATGTTAAGGATTACCTTCCAGAATGGCGTATGTTCAGTTTTATTGTGTGTGAATACTTCAACAAATTTCATGGACG
>CACZNZ010000518.1 GCA_902782625.1 uncultured Lachnospiraceae bacterium
ATACTTCTGATACTCTACAATTCCTGAAGCAGAGAAGACGCCACTGCCTTCTCCGTTTTATTACCTACAACTTTCTGTTGACAGCATGTTGGTCAGTATTGTGACAATGTGCTTAGCAACTGTGTGACAGCTCACAAAAGCGGCAACAGGCTTAATCGCATGCGAAGTAAACATCTCTACGTTCGCCTCCAGCAATTCAGGGCGAATCGTGTCACCTATGTCATCCATACGTTGACGCAGAGTTTCCGCGGACGGAATTTCACGGGAAATGCCCAGTGCATCCTTGTAGAAATCGGGATCGTCGTCAAATTCGTTGACGGCTTCATAAGCGGTTTTACCCTGAGCAAGCAAACCGACATAGGTCAGCAGGATGTCGCCGTTCTTGATCTGTGGCTGGCTTCGCTTTGGATTTACCTGCTGGCGATCACAATGCTTCTTGAAATTGCTTTTTCCAAGCATTGCTCCAATCACTCCAAGCCCGCTGGCGGGGATGATTCTTTCGTCTCCGAACACGAGTTTGAGATGTGTCCTTGCTATTGGTAAACCTCCCATGAATTGGTGCTTATATTATAACGATGGGACGGTTGAACAGCTATACTTACAGCACCCGATTGGTGCACTTTCAATGTATTGGTTTATGAGCTTCTAAGCCAATGTTTTCAATGGCTGGAAACATTTTGCCAAGGTACAAGTTTCACGGATTCAGGTTTCAAGAAGGGCTTTTGACACTCAAACCACATTTGAAACGAATAAGTTCACTATGGAGACAGTCTGCTGGGGAATGTCAACGTTCTTCTTCACTTGGGCAGCGAAACGGTCTGAAACGTTATCGGACATATTGAGCTTTTGGATTAGTGAGTATCGGCATTATATCCCCATCCATAGTCAAGAAATAGACATTGCAATTATCATCGCATCCCAATATGACATTTTTGCTAAATATATATAGTCCGTTAAAAATCGTATCAGATATTTTAGTGACAGAGAAATCTTTTAAGCTAATTCTGTATACGCCTTCTTTCGTATCGTTTACATAACGTTTCATTCCTATTTTTAAATCTCCGTATTTTTCATAACGCTTGAACGACAAAATAACTTCCGATCCGCAAACGGTAATCGCACTTACTGAAGATAGACATGGAATATGAAAAAGCGATTGGATATTACCATCATTACGGACTAAATAGAGTAAATCGGAATAGCCTTCGTTATGAACAACGATTCCATAAGGAGTTGAGACTAAGGATCTGTGGACTGCATTCCCTAATGTAACAGTATATGATGAATCATCCTCCTGAATGCAAACCACTTTTTCTTGATATGGAGGGTTCCCTGGAATCAAGGAATACTCTCTATTTGCAAATATATAATTTTCAGATTGCAAAGAAATATCAGTGATTTCACTCCCTTTAATATGAAGGTATTTTATAGTATCATTGTCTTCTTCATCGATAAACGGAATAAAAACAGTATTGTCTTCAGAGAAAAATGCTGTTTTTGATCCTGGTGCTTTTCCTGAATAAACTGTTTTTTCTTGGTTTGATTCTAAGTCGAAGCAATACAGTAAATCGTTTTGGGAATTATGGAAAACCCAATAGTAGAGGAACCGATTGGAAGAGCCGACAAAATGTACAATGTTTCCATTTCCCAGACGACATATTTTTACAAGACCATTACTTAATTTGCAAAGCCATCCATCGCAATCTGTTTTTTTGGAGTAATTAGAGCAATTCATATAGATAAATAATTGATTATTATATGCCCCCATCCAAGCACTTGATCGATATTGAATATTATTTACATAATGGTTGCTGGTTGCTTCAATGTTCTCTATATATACTAAATTCTGCAAATTGATGATAGGCTTATTGATCATAAACAACTTCGTCCAGATAAAGAATATTGGAATCAGAATTGTTATAGAAACAAATACAATAATATGCCTGAAGTTCATACTATCTTCTCCAGTCAGGACCTCCACTTCAAGTGGTGGTTTGATAACGCCCCTATAAGTGGCCATTACTTGCAACACCTGAAAGGTGGTGCCAAAAGCTCATCACTAGCAGCCTCACAATGAGGCTACTTCAGGCTACGGTTTTCACTATAGGATTCTTTCTTCCTGTTCCTCCCCATAATGTCAAGCGAAAATCGTTGACAATTATGGCATTTTTCGTTTCCCAGCAATGGGAATTGCAACAGATGAACCATG
>CACZNZ010000519.1 GCA_902782625.1 uncultured Lachnospiraceae bacterium
TCTTTCTGCCCTTACATCTCTTCTTATTTCGTATTTTTCTACGATCCGCTTCAGGACTTCTATCGGTATTACCTTCATGGTTCTTCCTTTCTTCTTTCATGATATTTTTGATCGCCTGGAATGCAGTCGGGTCCTTGATTCCGGATCCGTTATAGTACAGCCTGTTGTCCACAGTGCATCACCTCTCTTAATGCATTCCGAGTTTCATTCCATTCCCGGATAAACCATTGTTCTCTTCCTGGGTCCTTGTAATAAACCCCTTTATCTTTCCAGATGGCTCTATGCTCTGCTTCTCTTTTTTTCTTTTCTTCCCGGATCCGCTGCTGCCTTCTGGCAGAACTCCTTGGCTTATTTTCTCTGAACCAATTCAGCGCCTCATCCAGTTCCTCGTCTGCATACTTCCCCAGGAATTTCGAATTATGAAAATCCTGAGAATGCGCCATAACAATATCTAAGGCTCCATCTGATAGCATGTATGCCTCCTTTCTCCCATGCGGCCATTTGTGTGACTAGCTTACCCAAACCATGTTTATGCATTTTGTACGACACATCTGTTATGCTTTGTATAGAAACCGGGTTAATATGTTGCCGGCCGCATGGGATAAATGCTTATAAATAGTTTTTCCCGAAAATCTCCCGGAAGTTCAGTTCCGGATAGACTTCTTCAAATGATTTCTGCCCGATCTGTCTTAATTCCTTCATTCGGTCAGCATTCAGGTGGACTGCGTTTTTCCCCAGCACATGACATTCCGGGCAGAGACGCACGGTTAAGCCATATTTTTCGGATTTCTTCCGGTTGGATCCTCCGAATATGTGGTGCTTGTGAAGGGTTTTGTGCCGGATCCGGCGACCATCCTGCTTGCAGAGGAAGCATTCTCCCTCCTCCTGGATAAATATGCTGACCATTGGTGACCTCCTTTAAAATGCCTACTCAGACGCATAAACAGTGGCTGATTCGGCTTTTTTGGCTATCTCTATATCGTGTTTGTAAAGCTCGTTTGACATCCATGAGGAAAATGTATGGGGCCCTGGCTCCGGGATGATAATCATATTCTTGGTTAATTCCCAGTATTCATGCCATTCATCCCGGTTTGCTACCGGGTCCCCGTTCTTTTTGCAAAATCCCCTCTCTGCAATCTCGTCAATCCAGTTTGTGATCATGTCGATCACTATGTTATTTGATGTATGCAGATGTACCTCAGAGCCTGTTTTTATGCGTCTGAGTGCCTTGTTGATGGTGTCCAGGATGGCGCCTGCATAAGTGTTGTTGTTCTCGACATAGTCTCCTATAGTGGCAAGGCCTTTTTTCGTGTCGCAGGCCACCACATACATGCAGGACCGCTTTCTCGCCTGCATTGCCTTTGTATTAGTTTCTGCATAGACATCTACCCTCATTCCGTCCTCCTCATCCTGGCATAGATGTACACCCCGCTGTTGTGCGGGTTTATTCGAATCTCTGACCTGGTAAAGGTCATTTCCGGATACCATGCCTCTGCGATCTCCCGGATCCTGTCATGGTTTTGCATGGCGTCCCTGACATATCTTCGAATCGGGCGATAGGATCCGGATCTTGTCGGCTTTTTGTGATGTGTCTTTTTCACAGCCGGCTGCTTCAGTCCCCTGGAAGAAGTCCAGCTCTTCTTATAGTCCGGTTTCTTTTTCTTGATCTTGGTGATGTAATTCGCCATGCCGGCAAACCCTTCCTCATCCCGGACCATCCTCCTGATCTGATTTCTCCCGCCGGCCTTCCAGCAGGATTCCACCGTGTCCCGGTCCATCATCGAATCCATGACCATGTGGTGGTGCCATCGGATTTTTGCATCCGGATCATGCTCGGTGACACAGATGTATTTGGCTGATGGCAGCCCTTTCTTTTTTCTCCTGTAGTTCCCTCTCCGGAGGAATCTCTTCATTTCCTTCTGGGCCTCTTCGAAGGATCCCGGAAGGTGGTCCTTGTCATAGGTGAAGGTGCACCAATAATCTCCATCGGAGAAATTCATATTGATCAGTCTTTCCAGATGCTTCCGTCGGTTCTTGTCATGCATGGCCCGGACGGCTTCCGGGTTCTTCTTTCTGACAAAGGATTCCGGCAGATCTTTCCTGGTGAACTCCGGATAGATTTCAATTTCCAACTGGGAGCCTGATCTGATCTCTTTTAAGACATATTCCCTTCCCCTCTCGAGGCTTGCCCGGATCCCTTCCTCTTGCAGATCTTCAACATTCTTGTTGAATGCTTCCTCGTAATCGTAATCTATATACTTTTTCATAGACTTTCGTCCTAATGTTGATATCTATTACAAGGCCGCATGGAGGCTTTTGGCTGCCTCCATGCCATTGAAATTTATTCAGATTTGTCTTATAATAGATATGAGCATTTAAGGTATGCTTTTATTGTTCTTTGGCCGTATCTGTATCGGACTCGCAGATGCGGCCTTTTATTAGGTCTTCAATCATCCTGATCACTTTTTCTTCTGTTACATCTTCTGAGCCTACAACATCATATTTGGCCTTCAACGCCGCCACAACAACCTTCCTGTTCTGGGCCGGTGTAAAGTCCTTCATAATATATGTCAGGCTTTCCACATCGAAATATTCCATGATTCCCCTTTAACATAAGATATACTCATACCGGTGCCTGTCCTGGATCGTCCTGAGCTTTCCTGTCTCCTTACTTTCCATAACTACGGCACCGGCTTTTCTGATTGTCTTCCAGACATCTCCCCGGACCTTGGTCCCTCGCAATCTGCAAAAGAACTCTGTTCCGATCGGCATTTCCTTTAATTCCTCTGCACAAACAATAATCTGCATGTCATGCCTCCAGCTCCATGTGTCTATAGTCCCAGATCGGCCATTTCCTGCCAGTCTCAACATCCCGGAGCAATTTGGTCGATGCACCTGTTACAATCTCGCATTCAATCTTTTCATCAGTCCCCAGGATCCTTCGATGTAATCTCGTCCCTGGATCCATTTCTTTTACATCCGCTGCTCTAAGTTTTCCGAACATTTCTTAAGTACCCCCATTGTGCTGTATAATTGCATACTGCATCCATAGAGTTCACTTAAGAACTCCATAGCTTCCTCCGCTGTCTTGTCATGTTCTGCCATCCATTTGTCAATCAAGGCAAATACCCTTATGTTAAATTCGTCTATGTCATCCACTTCAGAAACATGTTCATAGATTTTCTCGTTCGCTTCAAAAATCTGTTCCATGTCCAGTTTCGTTATCCATTCAAAATAATCTTTTCCTTTCATTCCTTGCCCTTTCCTGACGCCTTCTGCAAGCCGGGCAGTTTGATGGATTGTGGAAAACCTATGCCCCGGGTTGTTTTATGGAGGTTACAACTTTCTATGACTGGTGTCCTACCTGTCTTCTGGCTTACAAGGTTGCCCGGCCTGCAGAAGGCGCCATCATTAAATTGTTAGCTTACCTGCATCTTCTCAATGATCCGCTCGGCCACTTCCGGGATGAAATATCTCCCATTTATCTGCTTCAGGCCGGTGAGATATTTTCTTTTCACTCTCTGAGTGTTGGAATCACCTACCATGTCAGCAATCCTTGCCAGCTTAATAAGCGGGCCACCATAAACCTGCTGCATCGATTTGGCCAGTTCACTTTTTGTCATGCGCTTTCCTCCTTCTTTTCTTCTCTTGCTTTCTTTTCATTTTCTTCTTCCATAGCTTCTGCCCGGCCGTAAAGACGGCCCTGTTCAAATTCGCTCATCTTTGGCACCGCTGCCAAAATCTTGCTGAGTACTTCTCTCTGGTTCTGATTCACTTTCTCACCTCGTTCCTCTTGTGTTATAATGTCCTTATCAATACATGAAAGGAGTTATCTTATGGATTATCTTGAGAAACCTTGCAATTCCTTCTCGAATCAATTCACCGGCCATTATCTAAAACCTGCCACCTGCCCATATTGCGGGAAAGGGACTGACGCCATCGACGCTCATAAGACCTGGGTTAAAATTTCATCCGATAAAGTCATGCTGGTTTCCACCTGTACCTGCACGGCCTGTGACCATACTTTTTATTTCAACTGCCTTGATGTAGTTACCTCGGACGATAGTGCCGAAATGGTTTACATTTATCCTGCAAGCGAAGAATCATATAAGAATGATCTCCTGGAAAAGATTTCTCCACGCTTTATTGACCTGTATAACCAGGCACTACATTCTGAACTTCGTGGAGATTTCGACCTTGCAGCCATGGGTTACCGCTCTTGCCTTGAAGTTCTGATCAAGGATTTTGCTATCAATGAGCTTGGTGAAGATGAAAATGATGTTGCAAGGACTTCTCTGTTTGATGCCATCAGCAAATATCTCAAAGATGATTCTCTTGTGAAAACTTCTGATGTCGTGCGTATCCTCGGAAATGACTATACACATTACAGACGCAAGCATCCTGAGCATGATTTCGACATATTGAAAAGCTATTTGGATATTTTCCTCAGACTGGTTGAAGTCCGGTATAAGATCAATCATCCGCCTGTCGGGCGGCTTCCTGAATAAAAGCCGCATTTTCCGCCAGCAGTCTTCCATCCATGTCCCAATATTGAACCTTGATATAGTGTGGATCCTCTGGTGTCCCGCTGCCTGCTAATGCTTTTGTTTCGATCACCCTTATTATCTTTGCGCTGTCCGTCCCTCTGAGGCGGACTTTTTCTTTTGTCAGGCTCATGTGCTTCCTCCTCAAAATACCAGTGTGAATATATTCCATGCTGCATAGATATAGTCTGTTGTATTGTGGCAGACCACATCAAACCAGCTCATCAGGATCCATCCGGATCCGGCGACCAGCATCGCTTTTCCAATGTATTCCGCAATTTTCCTGGCCATTTGCATCCCTCCTTTCAAATCTTTATTAAAAAATATCTTTAGGCATTTTCTATAAAATGGGGTAAGCGTAGGTTACTATGGTATCTTTTAAAGTTACTTATGCAGCAAAAAAAATATCAATAGGATCCTTGATATCAAGAAGTTTAATCATCACTTCTATTTCATCACTGCCAAATACACCATTTTTCATTTTTTCGTAAAATGTTTTTGGCGTAATACCTATTGCTTTAGCTACATCTGCCTGGGATAATCCCTTTTCCACTATTATTCCTTTCAATTTGTTTACCTGGATCATAATTAAATCACCTCCTATTTGCTGGTAACTTATAAAGTTACTTTTATAATAACACTATTTTGTAACTTGTCAAGATATTTTCGATTGCTAAAATAACATTTTTGTGTTACTATGAATTTCAACAAAATCCGCAGTTTTAAGGAGGTGAAACCATGACAA
>CACZNZ010000520.1 GCA_902782625.1 uncultured Lachnospiraceae bacterium
CTGGCCGGAGAGTATCATGATGCCCCGACGCGGATCTGTGAGATACGCTATCAGCAGGCAGAAGCGCTGAGAGCAGAGGGGAACTATGCGGAAGCATATACAATTTATTCGGAGATCCTTGACTATCGTGATGTCGGCGAGATACTGACAACGGATACGGAAATGATTCGGATCGCGTGGAAGACCCCCGGAGGTATCGTCATCTTTGGCTCCTATGAACAGGACAACGATGCGGAAAACGGCAGGGAGCCTGTCGAGTGGATCGTGCTTAAGGTTCAGAATGGAAGGAGCCTTCTGATCAGCCGGTACGCGCTGGACTGCCAGCCGTATAACACAAGGTTTGCAAATGTAACGTGGGAGACCTGCAGTCTGAGAAAATGGCTGAACGGCACGTTCCTGAGAGAGGCCTTCAGCACGGAGGAACAGGGGAAGATCCCGACGGTCACCGTGACCGCGGAAAAGAACCCAAGTCATAGTGCAGATCCGGGGAAGGATACGCAGGACAGGGTATTCCTGCTCAGCATCCCGGAAGCAGAGAAATACTTCACATCCTCCGCGGAGCGTCAATGCAAGCCGACGGACTATGCCATAGCGCAGGGAAGTTATGTAAATAAAATGAATGGAACCTGCTGGTGGTGGCTTCGTTCGCCCGGCTTCGGTTCCGATACAGCTGCGGGTGTCACCATCGAAGGCTCCGTCCACAACGTTGGCAACAGTGTCAACTTCGGCAGCGATGCCGTCCGCCCCGCTTTGTGGATCAATCTGGACTCATAACTCTTCCGATCTTTCATCCTCCACAGTACTGCGACGCGGCAAATCAAATAATCTTACCCCGCGGCAAACCTGCAATTCCACAGCAGGCCATGCTGCGGGGGTTCTTTTATTCCTTCCGGTAAAACCCGTACTCGTACCTGTCCGCCCGCAGACAGATGCTAGGAAACTGTGACTAAGAAAGATGGCCAATTCCCGGTAGCACTGGTATATTACTGAATTCTTGACGCATAATTCGGGAGATTTACTTGCAATGTCTTTATAGATTATGCTAAACTGATAAAGCAGTTTTGTCTGCATTATTGTAGATAGATGAGGGGGCATAATAGTGTCGGAATTTTCCGTTGCTGATGAGCTGTTAAAACTCAAGGAATTATTGGATCAAGGTATATTGTCTCAGGAAGAATTCGAGCAGCAGAAAGAAGCGGTATTAAAAAAGGGCTTGAAAGATGAGAAATCGGCAGCAAAGGATGTCATTAAGAATATAGTTAAATTAACAAAAAAGGAGGATTCGAAATCAAGCCCATCGGATGCCGCATTTGTTAATACTGAAGAGCCAAAACCTGTCCCGCAGCCGCAGAAGAAACCAGAACCCAGTGCAGAAAAAACAAAGAAGAAAACTCCGATTATCGCAATAGCAGCAATTCTTGCTGTGTGTATTCTGGCAGGTGTGTTATTTGGAACGGGTGCCTTGGGGAAAAAGAATACAATAATATCAGGAGATTGTAAAACTGTTGGAAGCATTGTTACTTTTGGATCATATGAGCAAGATAATGATACTTCCAATGGAAAAGAACCAATCGAGTGGATCGTACTGGACGTACAGCACGGAAAGAGCCTGATCATCAGCAAGTATGCTCTTGATTGCCAGTGTTATAACAAAATGTATGCAGATGTGACGTGGGAGACATGCAGCTTACGGAAATGGCTGAACGGTACATTCCTGGAAGAGGCGTTCAGCAAGGAGGAGCAGGAGAAGATCCCGACGGTCACGGTGACTGCGGATAAGAACCCAAAATGTTACACCGATCCCGGGAAGGATACGAAGGACAGGGTGTTCCTGCTCAGCATCCAGGAAACGGAGAAATACTTTGCCTCCTCCGACGAACTGCAGTGTAAACCGACTGCCTATGCGATATCACAAGAGTGTGATGTAGACCAGGCGGTTGGAACCTGCTGGTGGTGGCTGCGGTCGATTGGTGAGCTTTCCAAGCGTGCTGCGCATGTTCACCACTACTTTGGCATCTACTACGGTGGCGAGGATGTCGACTACGGTGGCGCCGTCCGCCCCGCTTTGTGGATCACTTGGGATAAATGAAAATGTTAAACTGTGCACCCCTGTGAGAGTGCAGTAAGCCGCGGAAGCATTCGTTGTCCTTGGGGGAACGTCCAATGCTTCCGCGGCTTCTTTTATTCCTTCCTGTAAAACTCGCACTCGTATCCGTCCGCGCGCAAGCAGATGCCCGGCAGCCAAGCCGACGAACTGTCTATTTCCATACAGGAACAGTTTATGTCTCATATATTTCGCCATTTAGTTGTTGACAAACCGCAGATTAATAGTATAATACAACGATTTACTGAAGGCAGTAGATGGGCGGTTCGGGAAAAAAGGAGGGAATTATAAATGCCGTATCATTTTAAGTACATTTCCAAAAAAGCCCCCAGAGTGAGAGCCGCCTATGATGATTTAATGCAGCTGCTGAATGAAGTACGAGTAGAGTTGAAAGACCACTACACATTTCAGCAAAAAATAGTAGGCAGTTATGCCAGAAACATGATTACCTATGATGAAGAATCCAATAAAGGTTTTGATTTTGACGTCAATATTTATCCGAATGATGACGATCTATATTTTACTCCGAAACAGATCAAGCTGTTGTTCAAGGCCGCGTTGGATAAACATGGTAAAGATTATGGTTTTAAACCTGCTGAAGACTCGACGCGTGTGCTCACGATCAAAATTAAAGACGCAGAGCATTCCA
>CACZNZ010000521.1 GCA_902782625.1 uncultured Lachnospiraceae bacterium
AGGTTTGGGCATGGCTATAACCAAGAGTATCATTGAGCTGATGAACGGAACGATTTCCGTAGAGAGTGAAAAGCAAAAAGGAACGACGTTTACTGTCACAGTCACACTGATCGACTGCGATCAAAAAAACATGGAGGAAGAGGAAAATGTTCTGCAACCCCATGAGCTGTGCGTACTGGTGATTGATGATGATCCGATTGCCTGCGAACATGCCCAGCTTGTACTGGGACAGGTGGGTGTGAATTGTGAAAAAGCATTGTCAGGAGAAGAAGGACTACAGATGTCGAAAGTTCGCCATGCCAGACAAGAGCCCTATAACCTGATTCTGGTGGATTGGCGTATGCCTGATATGGACGGCGTGGAAACAACCCGGCAAATTAGAGCTGCTGTGGGTACCGAAACACCAGTGATTATACTCACCTCCTATAATTGGGATGAGATTGTGGATGAAGCGAAGGCGGCAGGGGTGGATACATTTGTTGCAAAACCGCTCTTTGCCGGGACGGTGCTTGATGAGTGCAGAGAGGCATTCAAAAAGAAAAATGCGAAGCGTGTACGGAAAACGGCGGATCTCAGACGCCGCAGAATTCTGTTAGCGGAAGATGTTGCTGTAAATGCCGAGATTATAAGCATGGTGCTCTCCATGCGAGAGATACTGGTGGATCACGCGGAAAATGGGCGTATTGCCGTAGAAAAGTTTGAGGAACACGAAGAGGGCTATTACGATGCAATTCTGATGGATATGCGTATGCCCGAAATGGATGGTCTGGAGGCGACACGGAAAATCAGGGCTATGGATAGAATAGATGCAAAGAATATTCCTATCATAGCATTAACGGCAAATGCATTTGATGAGGATGTTCAGCGCAGTATGCAGGCAGGACTGAATGCGCACCTGAGCAAACCGGTGGAACCAGACATTTTGTTTGAAACGTTAGAAGGATTAATCGGGGGACGGTTCTCTGATTGATTACATCCCTGTTTTTTGAATTATATAGTACGATAATCCTGTCAAACGGCTTAGTTGCCGTATCGACGCTCCTCTTTTTCTCATTATCGAAAGAAATCTTTTTTGATCTGATACAGGCAGTTTTTGAAATGATGACGGATCACCACATTTGGTTAATTCTCTCATCATTTTCAGAACTGCCTGATCTGTTATACGTCTGGACGGTGTGTTAGACATCTCCAGGCAGTCTTCTTCCATAGGTGTTTTGCTCATCTGTACCAAATATTGGATAGGCATGAGCTGATTTATATAATCTTTGTCAATAACCCCCTGCTTTCCGAGGTACTCTGACATGCTGCTGTATGGATATTCTTCAGGGATTTTGCATATTCCGGCTTTGACTGGATTTTGATGTATATAACTGATGACAGTACACAAGTACCGGTTATTCTCCACCGGTTCGCTTCTAAAGCGGTCTTGGAACAGATGGCCGACACGTTGATATTTCGTGTTATACCAGTAGACATATTTTACGCCAATTCGTTTAATAATCTGCTCTATAGGTTCATTACATTCCTTAATCAGAAGATGAATGTGATTCCCCATTAGGCAGTAAGCTAGCATCTTGTAACCACATAAAGATTTATATTTTTCCAGAATTCGTAAAAAAATTATGTTGTCTTCGTTGTCTATAAAAATCTGTTGGCGATTGATTCCACGGAGCATAATATGATATATCCCGGTTTTTGATTGTACTCTTGCTTTTCTAGGCATTTTATTTCACCTCAAACTTACCACTAGATTTTAATCTGATAACTTCAAATCAACCCTATTATAGTAAATTTGGATAAAAATGTCAATAATAGGAAAATCAGGGGACGGTTCTCCGATTTACCACACATTGCAGTCAATCGGAGAACCGTCCCCTGATCACCTCAACACCTTGCAAAGGTAGTACAGACCGACCGTAGATACAATTTCATCAATTTCGTATGTGCTGAGAAGTTTTTTAGCTCTGGAAAGAATCTTTTCTCGATTCTCGATACAGGCGGACTTCAGGTCTCCTATGGTATGGATGTTCAGATTATGCAGCCGAGGCAGATAGGATTCCGGAGAGACTTCCCGAATCGAAGAGTTGCCGAAGGAGGCAATATCTGTTATCAGGCTGGTCATGACAGTGCCGGAGCTGATGAATTCTGACAGAGTCTCCAGATCCAGGAACATGTCATCTGCCTGATTGTTTTTAATGTTTTCATGGGTATGCTGCCGGTAGTTTTCAATCTCCTTACGTACGGCGGTAAACCGTTCGTCGGCGATTTCTAACAGACCGGCGATTCGGGCGAACTCCCGACGGATCTCCCTGGGGATACTGATGTCTGATTTATAGCCCAGTTTATATTCGATCTCTGCCCAGGTATGCTGGAGGACGGAACGCAGTTGAATCTCGAATGGAATCTGGGATAGTTCCGCCGGATACCCCTCGTCCACAGACAAGGTACAGATATAATGGACAGAAAGATAACCGAAAGACATGGCCGGAATGATCTGACGTTTATCGATGGACAGGAGATGATTTATGGAAAATGTTTTCTCCAGTATTTTGGAAAAAGCATCTACCTGGTCAGAGTAATAGAAGATGACCCTCAGGCCGACGATGTCGGTAATATCATGGATATCCTGATATTTCCCTGCTTTACGCAGAATTTTTTCGGAAAGAGAGTCCCTGGTTTTGATTCGGCAGGCTACCTGCATGGGCTCGATACCCGATTCAGCGAGGGCGTCATCCAGAACTACTTTGATGATCTCCATAAGCTTCCGGTAAGAAGGCAGAAGGCTTTCGTATTCTGATATGAGATAGGTACTGTTGTTGAAAATAATAATCCTTCTTTCTACTATATGATAAACCTTAGTTTCCGCATTTCTATATCATAGTACTATAAAAACAATATAAAAGCCAGATGATTTACAGGTGATATTTTATGTGGCAACTGATATAATGAAGAAAAAGTAAGATGTGGAGGGAAGAAGATGTCAGTTCCAGATAAAAGCATTGATCCTCGTCTGCTTTGTGCGGCGAAGAATGTCTTTTTGAAAAAGGGTTTTGAGATGGCTTCACTGGCAGAAATCTGTCAGGAAGCAGGTGTAACAACAGGAGCTCTCTACAAACGATATAGTGGAAAAGAAGAGCTTTTTGCAGAAGTTGTGTCAGGGACGATACGAGAGTTGGAAGAAAAGGTTTCCGCCATAAAAGAAATTGATCTTTCACAACTGACGGATCAGGAAATCTATGATGGATTCTTTATGGAGACTGAAGACAATATCAAGTGGCTGAGATTTCTGTATGAGCGTAAAAAAGAAGTGATTCTACTTATCAAATGTGCCTCGGGGACAAGGTATTCTAATTTTCAGTATGACTGGTCCGGGGTCACAGCAAACCTTATTTACAGATATTATCTTGAGGCAAGAAAAAGAGAACTTACGACCAAAGAAATATCTCCGACAGAAATACATATTCTTTCAGCCGCGGTATGGACCTTATATTATGAGCCGTTTATCCAGGATTATTGCTGGGAGCAGATAGAGCATCATGCGGAAACAATACATAACTTTATTGACTGGCACAGCGTATTGGCTTTGAGAAAACCGGGACATGATTCTTAAGGGAACGTCAGCAGTAACGTTCGGGACAGATTGTTACTGCTGACGTTTTTTGTACATTTTCTATTTTTATAATGGAGCTGAAAATACTTTCCTTAAAAGAGTTTCCGCATTTGAGAGCATTTCTTCTGCCATCTTATCTACATCGGATAATCCTTCTTTTATGGATTCTGATAAATGCTTTAAGCCGGGAACATCATCAAAGCGGACTCCGGAGAGCATACGCCGGTTATCTTTTCCGGTTACTTCAACCGGGATTCCAACTTCAGTTAATTCTTCGATGAACGCTTTCACGAAATCTTCCGAAGCAAATTTTTGTGTCAGGACCAGGAAGAAGGTATGATTCAGACAGGCTGTTTCTACCAGCACGTCATAGACAGGTGCTTCTGCCTGGTAATACAGTTCTTTGATGTAGGGATCCAGGGGTCCGTATCCTTGGCTGCCGGGATAAGAAACACCAAAAGTTGCTCTGGGAATATTCAATATTTTTTTCATTATCTCTGTCCGAACCGGCAAAGGAATATATCCCATCGTCTGACTGGCCTCCTTCACCTGTTTTATGTATGCAGCCGAATTCTCCGGCTGGGCCTGCAGCATCAGCTGGCCCCGGACGATGGTACAGGTTCTGGTCAGATCGTCGGACTCATGGGCTTTCTGGAAATCGATTACTGCCGTATCCGAGAAGGGCCTGTAATTGTCATAATTTCCCAGCATTGCCTTGTGATTGATCGCAACAGCACAGAGGATCGTTTTCCGGCTTTCCGGATCCAGCCGCCTTACTGCTCTGGCCAAAAGGACGGCAAACAGCACATTAGGAGTCCCGTCATTTTCTTTGCAGACTCGGACCAGGCCTTCTTCCGGTATTTTCAGGTAGAAAGCTTTCTCTTTCTTCTCTTTCGCTTTGAATCTTTTCTTCAGCTGGTAAAAATTCAGGATGGTTTTTTTCTTATAAAATGGTTTTGCCGACTCCAGGTCCAGTCCGGGGAAGGGATCACCAATCTCCGCTTCTGAGATCTCCTGTCCGGGGAGTTTAAATCCTTTCGGATCAAATGTCTCTCCTGTCTTCCTGGACAGGTAACAAAAGAGAACACTTTTAAAGTAAGGGATCAGACCTGCTCCATCCGTGATGAGATGACACATCTCTATAGCCACAGCAGCTCCCTCATATTTGAAAGCCATAGTATGATAATTGACTTCTCTTGACATAAGCAGGGTAGGCTCCCAGGTGTTTCGAACAGTGATGGGCAAAGAATTGGGAACGACCACCAGATCATTTTCTTCGATTGCCGGACGCACATAAAAATAGGGGAATCGGTCCCTTAAACTTTCCACCGCTTCCCGAAATAGCTCCTCGTCAATATCTTCATGGAGTACAGCCGTGATCTCGGTTGTGCAGGGGTGCTCCGGAGAGCTCGCAAAGAGCATTGGATCATAATAATTTTTCATACGTTTCCTTCCTCGCTTCCTGATTAGCAATAATCTGATTATCAATATATCATATGAGACAGATAAAAGAAATTGTTTTTATGATATACGGTATATTTATTCAGAATACTATGTTATAATTGACTGATAATAGCATTATCAGTCAGCACATGAT
>CACZNZ010000522.1 GCA_902782625.1 uncultured Lachnospiraceae bacterium
CTTCATCCCCCTGTTCTTCGGGAATCTGGAATCCCCAATGAAAGCCAGACTCATTTCCATATTCAATATCAAAAATAGTCAGATCCAACACCTTTCCTCCATCGTACAGCAATACGCTTGCGCCTTCCGGAGCACCCTCTTCGATCTGGATCCCCTCCAAATTGAGCTGATAGCTTTTCCCGCTCTCCAGGTGTATCGGAAGCACTTCATAATCCATATCCTCGGAAGCGGCAGAAACAGCAATCTCATCCCAAAGTGTCTCCCCAACAATCTCCAGATTCTTCCCTTCTCCGAAGTCTGAAAAGTATCCATTCGCCACTGTCCCGGGATAATTGAGCATAATAACCATGTCCGGAGGATTCAGAGTCACATAATCCGCCTCGCTCATCTTGCCGTATTCCCGAGGATTCAGCACATCGATTGACGTAAACTCCGTACTCAGAAAACATTCAACGGGATGCTCAAAGCTGTCTCCAATCAAGAGAATTCTCTTTCGGTTTTCCGCCCGTTGATTTCGATGATATGTTAAGGAGTAACCTCCGCCCAGATACCGGAAATAACTATCCATCCTCATATAATTGGAATTTTCTATATACCATTCCCGAATGTTAGCCCTTCGGAAATCTCCTTTGTATGCATATGACCCCGGGGAATATCGTGACATTTCGGTCTCGAAGGCCGGCAAAATATAGTCCAGGTCTTCTACCCCGGCAAAGAGCGGTCCGACCCGGCGTCCATGGCTCCCAAGCCACCAGTTGGGAATCACGTATTTCTCCCATAGGGCAGAATCGGTATAGCTCATTTTTGTTCCTGGAAAGCGTTCCTGAACAGCCTCCATAATTCGCTGATACGCAAAAAAAGCGCCTTCTGCATTCCAGTGATGGTCGGTACGATAAAAGTATTTTTCTATCTGCCCATAGTTTTGGCTCATATCTTTTCGGAGGTCAAGAACAGGCACATTTCTTTCGATCAGTTTCAAAACAGCCTGTTCTCCGATGGCGTTCGTCATGTCCGTCACGCCTTCGGGCAGGTAACTCTCCTCCATAGGCCCCTTGTACGGCGCCATGACAAAAAGGAACGGAATCCCCTTTCTTTCGAGAAAGTGATAGAATCGGCTGAGATTATCCGCAAATTTCGTCGTATCCGTCATGTCATCAATAATGGAAGTAAGCATCCCGTTCGTCATTAACTGGACTTCGTTATATCGTGTGCGACCCTGAAGACGCGCATACCCGCCGTTCAGACTGAGAAGTTCGTCTTTCCAGCGAAGTCGATCACTGAGGTAATTACGCTGAATGATATCCGTCATTTTCTCAAAGCTGCTGCGACCGAATAAAAATTCAATTGCAGGCTCCATGACCAGCGTTCTGTTCGCGAACGCCATTCCGCAGACAATCAGGCAAAGTATCACGCATGCTACCACTTGCACCATCTGTTTCCAGGTAATCCTGAAACGCACTTTGGTCCTTCCTCCTATTCTTGACATCGAAGATCACTTTGCTGGTAATTCAATAATAACAGTGCTTGCATCCTGTCCAACCAGTTAAAACTTCACTACCATGATGTCATTGATGATCTGAATAGAACCGTCTGCCGGATATTCTGGCATTTCCTGCACCTCCGACAAGTTTGCCATTTCTTCTCCCCATCGCCATCTGACCTCAAAACCACACCACCTTCTCATAAAAAATTCTTTGGCGATATGAATGTATTCCGTCGTATTATGCCCATACAGGTTTAAATGAATGAAATCCATCTCATCAAGATTATAAATGGTTGGATCCAGTTCTGACCAGTCGTTGACAAAGCATATTTCCATATCCGGTCTGTATCCCTTCTGGGATTTGATCTGAGTAATCAATGTCGTATAATAGCTCATGGCTTCCTGTTGTTGGAGAGTATCCTTCAGATAACACTGATTATCAAAGCGTGCATACATTAAGCACATCATAGTCAGTGTCAGAAAAACCGCCAGTGAAAGCATCTGCCTTCCCCTGAAGGAACACCTTTCCAGTTCATCCAGTTGCACAATCAGTAATACAACCTGCATCACCTGCCCGTAAACCATCAGGCCGTGTATTTCTTCAGACATGACGTAAATGAAGTTGCATCCCAGTGGAATCAATAAAAAGAGGATTGTCAGGAAAACAGCTTTCATCCTGCTTTCCCTCCCAAACCTGATTATTTGACAGACAGCCAATAGTCCGTTTGCGCCAAGCAACAGATAATATATATAATAAAGCGATCCTGGGTACATATCCTCCGCTACATTTCTCACAGGACTGAAAAACACGCTGTAAGCCTTTCCGCATCTTTCCAGAAAAGTCGAAAGGGACATCATTCCCATCCTGTCAATTCCCTGATAGGAAGTCAGCGTCAGATTAAACCTGTTCAGAAAAAACCAGTTTGCAGAATAATAAATCAATAATATTCCCGCTAGACAAATCACCTGCGTTCCAATTTGCTGGAGAAAATGACTGATTCCTTCTCTCTTTGTCAGTTTCAGAATGTCATCAATCAGAAAAATCGCAAGTAACTCTGAAAGGAACGCTTGATAAATGCCTAGCGAAGCGCCTCCAGACATGACGGCGAAAACTTTGAGCCACCAGGGCGTTTCGTGGCATATCAAATATGCGCAGATCGTCATCAGCAGCAGCCCAATCATATATGGATGACTGGTGAACATGTAAGAAAAAAGCGCGGTTATCACTGGAAAAGAAATCATCACGCAACCCAGCAGCATGCAGTACACATGGTTCTGGATTTTAAACAGATCCACCAGCAATACGCAGACCGCTCCGACACAAAGAATCGATACCAGTCCATTATACAGCGGCAGACTGGTATTGCCCGTTCCGAACAGAAGTCCTTCCAGCCAGCTCAGAAGATGTAGCATCCATCGTCCAGAGGTAATCGTTGCTCCAAAGCCAAACAGATTGGCGATATCATCCTGATGGGATAGTTTATTGAATAGCCCCGTCCCATGGCAGAACAAGCCAAATAGCAGTGTGCTCAAAAGAGTAATCCGGGCCTGTAAACCATTTCGTTTATACCATTCCGCTATTCGGTACACAGGATGATCCGACTTCACTGGACCGCCCCCCTTATTTCATCGCCGGATATAGCGCCTTGCGAATCATACACACGGTTAAGTTGGTTTACCATCATCTTCAGCAATACAGCCAGAACAAGGGTGGCTGTAAACGCAGTCAGCGCATATACCAGTCCAGTATTATCCGGAGAGTTAAAAATATAGATTCCGTGATTATAGACTGATTCAAACAGAAGATAAATCTCCATTGAATAAGTGCCAATCATCATAACCGTTTTGGATAGGAACCTCCTTCTGGTGAATTTCGTAAAAACAAACGCATGTCCCAGCGCAATGCACAGAACAAGCACACTGTATTCATAAAACCGTAGGTAAGCCGGATCCCATTGTGGACAGTCATTAAGGATAACCACCAGCCCAATGCCCACAGGAATCATGAGCATCGGAATCCAGACCGGTATTTTCTGATGGCGAAGACAGAGCATCCCCATATATGCCCCCATCACAAAGACGGGGATTCTGCTTATAAACAGGATGCCCCGAGTATAAAAATATTTCTCTGCCAGCGAACTGACAATCATTGCAGATGCTACAGACACGAGAATAATCGCCGTCATACCTGCTAGTCCCCGTTTTCCCCGGATACACCGATGAATCAGGGGAAATACCAGGTACAATACAACGGTGGCCGAAAAATACCAGAAATTTCCTCTTTCCAGGGTCGGTGTCAAAAAGCCATAGAGAAATACATATCCTGCCCAATTGGCCAAATTCTCCACTTCAATTAGTCCATAGGTCAGAATAGTTACAATCAGAATGGTAGGGAGAATCCGCCTGAAGCGCCGTTGATAAAATGTTCTCAGCGGATGCGGGTCACTTTCC
>CACZNZ010000523.1 GCA_902782625.1 uncultured Lachnospiraceae bacterium
CTCTGGTTGCCATAGGAATGTCATCTACTTCGCTGTCAATATATGCCTCAATCTTTTCTTCAACCTCAGCCTCCATCTTATGTCCCTTACCATTGATCACCTTTAATCCGTTATCATAATACGGATTATGGCTGGCAGATATCATAATACCGCAGTCAAACTTTTCTGTTCGCACAACATAAGACACACTTGGGGTTGGCGTTACATGCAGAAGATACACATCTGCACCACTCGCTGTAAGACCTGCACAAAGAGCATCTTCAAACATATAACTGGAACGTCTGGTATCTTTACCGATCACGACGTTGCATTTGCCTTCCTGGCCATAGTACCATCCCAGAAATCTTCCTACTAAAAAGGCATGATTTACTGTCAGATTCTCATTCGCTTCTCCACGAAATCCATCTGTTCCAAAATATCTACCCATTGTTTTGATTCCTTTCTGTTCTTATTCATGACGAAGTGCAATGATCGGATCAAGATTAGAAGCCTGGTATGCAGGCAGTAATCCAAAGACCAGACCAATTGCCATAGAAAATGCAATAGCTATGATTACAGACGGAATACTGATCGCTACCGGTGCAGACGAAAGCATCGAAATAATCTCCGCCAGAGCAATGCCGGCAATGGTTCCGATCACGCCGCCAAGGCTGGTAAGTACCGCTGCCTCTGTAAGAAATTGAGACATGATCTTCTTCTTTCGTGCACCGATCGCTTTCTTCAGACCGATTTCTCTTGTCCTCTCCGTCACGGATACCAGCATGATGTTCATAACGCCGATACCTCCTACCAGAAGGGAGATTCCGGCAATCCAAAGAAGCATACGGTTACTGGATTCGGTAAGTTTCTGGTTCTCTTCCGCTTTCTTCTGAAGATCTTCTGCACGATACTGTATGTTATCTTTATTGGTTACATTTTCATTGAGCAGATCCTTGGCCGCTTTTCCTACTACACTCATGTTATCGGTCGTATCAGCCAGAACATAGGCATTCTGTGGTTCGTCATACTGCATGACGATTCCCCAGTCTACATCCGGAATCAGTACCTTGGAGCTTACAGCTCCTTCATCTCCTTTGTAAGTGTAATAGTCGTCTACGGAGTCAATCCGGATCTGGTTATTGTTGGTGATTGCTTCCATGACACCAATGACGATAAACGGTTCTCCACCTATATCCAGTGTTTTACCGATTGGACTTTCCGTACTGAACAGAGTTCGAGATACTTCATTATCAATGATAGCGACTTTTCTGAAATTCTTATAATCCGATTCCATGAAATGTCTTCCTTCACTGATCACATATCCGGCTGCATCGAGATAATGGATATCTCCACCGATTAAAGATCCTCCCTGAATCGTCTTCGAATTATAGAAAATAGTACCATCCATATTGGTTCTGGATACATAAAGACTGGCTTCTTTTACATGGGGAAGATCCTCCAGCTCCTGCCTGTCTTCCTCTGTCAGAACCGGAACCCCCTGCGGGATGCCTGATCCCCCCATCTCGTAGTCTGTATCTCCCGCTTCGGAGAGCCTGACATTGACTGAGTTGGTTCCTGAACCGATAAAGTTTTTCTTAATCTGCTCATTGGAGCCTTTGATTGTTGATACGATTGCAATGATTGCGGCAATACCTATAATGATACCAAGCATTGTCAGGAAAGAACGCATCTTATGGCTCCAGATACCCTGAAAGGATAATCGAATATTTTCAAGCAATGCCATCCCTCCTAGTAAACTATTTCATCCATGTTGGTGGAAATTTTCGTTCCAGCACCTTCTCTTACAGACTTACCATATGGGAACGCCAGATAGTCATCGATGGTAATTCCCGAAGTAATCTGCATATATTCGCCATAGGCAGTTTCACCTATCTGAACATTCTGTCTCTCCAGTTTCTTGTTTTTACCTCTCTTATATACATAGTACTGTTTTCCTTCTGACAATACGTATGCTTTATTGACAAAGATCGCATCTTCATCTACTGTTCCCATATCCTGTTCATTGTAGGAAATGTAGACAGTATCACCATTATGAAGTCCTTCGGCATTTTCAATATAAGCGACAACCGGGTAACGGGAACTGTTCGGATTGGAAGTCCCGTCACTACTGTCGCCTCCCACCGGAAAATCAGAGACTTCTGTCACGACCGCATCGATCTTCTGATCGGATTCGAGGGAACGACAGTGAAGTACGCCTCCTACCGTTACAGAACTCAGATTCATCTCATTAACGGTGGTCTTGACATACATGCCATTAGAAGCCTTGACAATGATTGCCGGTTCTCCATCCTCAGGAAGTGTTGATAAAGTACATGCATGGGTAACCGTTCCACTGATCTTGGCTCTCACAAGTGCCTTATCCACGGTTGCTTTATGCTCTTTATAATCAATCTTCAGCTGAACAAGATCCGTCTTTGCCTCAGCGATATCGGCTTCTTTTTCAGTGATTGCCTGTGAAAGTTCATCTTTTGAATAATTAAGATCTGATGACCCACCACCGGATCCTGATCCGGATCCTGATCCCCCGGTTTTTTTCGCCTTCGTCGTAGACTTCCTGGTGGAAGTATTCTTTTTCGTTGTTTTTGTGCTTGTACTCGTCGCTGTTGTTGATTTCGCCTTGGATACTTTCAAAACCGCAGAATCCGAAAGACCATTAAAGGTTGCTTTCAGTGTAAGTTTTTTTGCAGTCTCACTTTTATTGATCGCTACACTTCCCCGGCTGACTGTCGTGGATTTGGATTTGTTGCCTGTCAGTTTCCAGGTAGAGTAGGATGTCACATTTACACCAGCAATATAAGCCTTATAAGTATAAATCTCTCCTTTGTTGACCTTTGTCTTACCATTTAGTTCAAGAGAGCCGGCCTTAATGATTCCCAGAAGGTTTTCTACTGAATACACTCCTGATTGGCTTACCGCTGCCGAAACCTTAGGGCTAACGACAAAGATATTTGAAAGGCCCAGATCTTTGGAGGTATACTCTCTTATAATGACATAGTGTCCTTTGGAGATAATATTGCTGATAACATCTCCTTTGATCTTTGCCGATCCTGCTTTTCCGTCAGTCACAACATTGATCATATACGGGTTGTCTCCGGAATTGCTGCCGGATACTTCACTGACGATAGCATTATATTTAGAAAGTGTCAGAATGTTATCCACGGACTTGCTGTTGACAAGCAGTGTTCCCCCGGCATAGTTGAAACCTGCATAGTTGTCCGCTTTACCTTTGGACGGTACCAGCGTGTAGGTTCCCGGACCTGATACAGAACTGGTATCTACAATCGGAACCTCAAACTCCGGTGCATTTTTCTGCGTCTCTCCTTCTACAAATCCTGTAACCTCAACATCTGTCGGAATCTTATCTCCTTCCGAAATCTCTCCGCCCTTATAGGCGGCTGTAAGAGGCGGTGCTTTCTGGATTATAAAAGAGATACTGATACTCTCTGACTCATCAAGATTTCCGCTTTCATCTCTCCAAACATAGTTGTAGAAACTCTTGCCTGAAGGATCTGTCTCTTTCTTCAGTGTAGCGATCGCAATATGCTCTCCCGCTGTTCTCTGGACATTGCCACTGATGCTGTATATACCTTGTGTGTCTTCCGCAACACAGGTCTGATCCTTACCATTGTAAGTAAAGCTGTCGGCAGTGAGTTTCGGCATGTCAACAGGTTTTTTCCCTATAACATAGGAAAATCGATAGGCATCCTTGGATCCATCCTCCCAGGCATACCCATCTTTCAATGTCGCTGTCACCTCATAGGTTCCAGCATTGGTTGCTTTCGAAGATTCGCTTAACGTATATCCTTCCTGCACACCTTCTACACCGGACTGCTCGGTTCCGTTATAAACAAGCCCTTCTTTTGCTGTTGGTTTTGCAACCTTTGTATCTTCTTTTTCTTGTGATTCTCCATCCGGATTCTTATCGTCTTTGTCTCCGGCAGCTGCCACCAGGATTGCCTTGGCGGTAGACTGTTCTGCTGCAGACGCAGTCAGACTGAAAGTCTGAGCCATCTTCACAAGCGGATTCATCTCAAGCTTTGCATCCGGATCATCGTCACCATCATCCTCTGTACTTTTTGTACTGTTTTTATTCGTTTTATTGGTTGTGGAATCTGAA
>CACZNZ010000524.1 GCA_902782625.1 uncultured Lachnospiraceae bacterium
GTTCTGCGGATAATGGAGGAGAATAATCTGGACATTTCCGCGCGGTATATGCAGAACCGGTATCTGTATGGTGTGAGACTGGTAACAGTATGGGATATACTGGATGATATGGCTCTTTTTCTCGATAACTGTCTGGAAAAATCCCATCCTCTGGATGTAATCAGATATTATCGCGCAGTCTATGAACTTGTGAAAAAAAGGATCAGGACGAATGATTTGATCCCAATAAATCTCTTTTATGAGAGTCTTCTTGCAAATATATGTGAAGTTCTGGACAGAATAAAGGGGTGGCAGCAGTATGAAGTGTACGGGCGCTATTTACATATACAGATGCAGGAAGTCGTCTATGATCTTCTCTCTATGATTCCGTTTAAAACCAAAGGATGGAAAGAACTGCTGAATATATGCATCAGCCGCGAGTATTACCAGCTCTATCTGAAGACGATTGATCGTCTGATTAAGGAGATCAGAAACCTGGAAAACCCGATATTTAAGAAGTTGTACAATAATGATGAATTCAGGACAGCAGCCTACAGATGTTTAAGTCAGCTCGACAGGCATGACTATACCTCCGACAAGGCGCCATATCCCGCCAGGCTGATCATTTCTATCCTCAAGGTGGTACAGGTCGGCTTTACGAAAAGAGCATTTGGCGAGATCATGCAAAGGATGATTTATGTTCTGGTGGATATGGGAGAGAACTGGACAGTCCGGCAGCAAGTATTCGCTATTGACTGTTTGAAACTTGGCGGCAAGGTAAGGGAAGAGGTGAGTGATTGGCACATTTTTCGGAAGCGGATAATGGACGGAATCTCGATCAGGACAGTTGCTGAGTATTCTCTGAGTTCTGTTTATGACTATTGCTGCTTCCTGAAGGAAGAGCTTACGTTTATCAAGAAAAAGGAAGACATGACGTCGGTTCAGGATTCTGGCACAGATGATTCATTTGATCCTGACAATGAGGCATACTATAATCTGCCGAAGGCGTCGATAAACCAGCTGCGGAGAGAATTGAAATGGCTGCTGTCCAATAAATTGGATGATCTTTCAATGAAGCTGAATACCATCATCCACGATGTTTTGGCTATTAGCCGTTGATGGCACTATGATGGAAAGCATCAACCTCATCGAATAGAAGACAGAGAACCGCCCCAGGAGACATGGGACGGTTCTCTGTCACTTTCATCAAAGCAAGATAAAGTGCCTGACACCATTGATCTGGTCCTTAACTATTTGGAATAGTCAGTTGCAAGAGATCACCAGGTTCATTGTTTTTGCTTTTAAACCAAATGATTGTAAGCGAGTTATAATGGTAAGTAGTTGCATGCCTGCGCCAACTCAACATGTGAGGAAAAGAATCGAATGAAGGAGTAAATCAAAGAACATATAGCAGAAATGTATTACTGAAGGGAGGTTTTATGAAACGCTATCTTATTTCATTGTCAGCCTTGTTTGTTATGCTGTTTTCATTCTCTTCTTTTGCTGCTAATTGGGGAAATTGGGTAAGGACATCAAATGGATGGATGTGGTTTCGTGAAGATGGCACATTTCCTCGGAATGAGTGGGTTTGGATTGATGGAAACAGCGATGGCATATCCGAATGCTATTGTTTTAATGAAAATGGCACCTGCTATGTAAGCACTAAGACACCAGACGGTTACATGGTAAATGAAAATGGCGCATGGATCATGAATGGGAAAGTTCAGACAGAGAACAGTGGATATGCAGGAGTAAATCCATTAGTTGCTACAGACTATCCTTCCAGGATAGGTATTAACCTTGGAACACCATTATCAGATGCACTGAAGATATTTAAGGCAAATGGGATAGATTACCAAACAGATGGCACCCATTACCATTATTTTGACAATGAAGGATGGATCATCACTTTTACTTTTATGACAGGGGGTTGCTGCGCTACTACGGTTGGGGTAGAGGCACAGTCCCTTGATTCTGCTGATATGTATGTGGAAAACTGGATGAATAATATAACTATTCCCCTTGTTAAACATTATAAA